>NZ_JBDJAC010000005.1:0-271282 GCF_039652615.1 Fulvimarina fulva | reverse complement strand
ACCCTCGTTACGCCAGATCGCCTGCGGAAAGCGGCCCGCGATCCGTTCCAGATCGGCAAACACCCGGTAGCGCTTTTCGGCGTGAAGGGCCTCGATCGCTTGCGAAAAATGGCGAGCGTAATCAACCGGAAGGGCGACGGGCTCGTAGCCCATCGGGCAATTCGTCTTTGCGGCGTTCGAGGTCTTGCCGTGGAGAGCGGCTTCCTTGGTCCAGTCGTACATTATGCCGTTCTCCATCCGAGATAGTGTCCTAGATTTTGCCAGAGGATCCGCGCATGCGCCGTCGGGCTCGCCTTCGACATCTTCTTGTGCATGTACGACTCCCATGTCAGTCGCTGAACGTCCGGGTCGCGGCAGATCGAAACGAACCTTTCCCGCAGCCAGTCGGACCGATACCACACAGTCTGGAGCAATTCCAAAACAAGAAAAATCTTGCCGTGATCGCCCATGAACTGCTTGCGTGCCTTGGCGAGCTCGAGAGCGTCGCCCGTGGTCAGAAACGCGATGCCGGCATCCGCGACCATGCGGGCGCTCTCCATCGCGTAATAGATGCCCTCGCCAGAAGCCGGAGCGACGACGCCCGCGGCATCGCCCGCAACGATGACGTTGTGACCATCATCCCAGCGTTTCATGGGCTTGAGAGGGATCGGAGCGCCTTCGCGGCGAACGGTCGCGGCGCCGCCGTAGCCTGACGCTTCCCTGAGATCACCGACCGCCTTGCGCAAGCCGTAGCCCTTTTTCGCCGTGCCGGTGCCGATGCTGACGGTCTCGCCATGGGGGAAGACCCAGCCATAGAAGTCCGGCGAAATCGCGCCCTGATAGAAGACGTCGCAGCGATCGGCGCGACCTGCGGCCGATTCCGATGAGCATCCCTTCGCTTCGACGATTTCGTGATAGGCAAAGACCGACTTCGGCTGTTTCTGGTCTGGAAGCGCTTGCTTGGCGACCGAAGAGCGCGCTCCGTCGGCTCCGATCACGAGCCGGGCGGCGAGCGTCCGCGTCTCGCCGGACTTTGCCTTGATCCGGATCTGGCGATCGTCGCCTGAAGCGGGTTCGAGCTGGTCGAACATGGCGGTGATCCGGACGACGCCTTTCATGGCGGCACGTTCGCGCAGCCATTCGTCGAATTCTTCGCGGTCGACCATGCCGACATAACCGCCATCGATGGGCATATCGACGGTCTTGCCCGATGGAGCGATCATGCGGGCCGAGGAGATCGCAGCCTTCAGGAGATGCTGCGGGATCGCGAAATCCTGAATGAGGCGAGGGGGGATCGCGCCGCCACAGGGCTTGATCCGGCCGCCCCGTTCGATGAGCGCGGTCAGATAGCCCGCCTCCGCGAGGCGCAGCGCGGCGGTGGAGCCTGCCGGTCCGCCGCCGATGACGATGGCATCAAACCGCTGCGGGGTGCCGGCTTCATCCGTCGCCGACGGCGTCGCAGCGATTTCGGCGTTTGCGGTCATGCCGTCACTCCCGAGAAACTGTTGGAAACAGGTCGTTGATGGTCGCCGAAGCCCGAGCGGTCCCCGACGCAGCGCCAGGCGAGAAGGGCCGAGACGACGAAGCCCACTCCTTCGACGAGAAAGACGCTGCCATAGGCATGTGCGTTGGACCCGGTGAAATGGAGGGTCAGATCGACGAGGGCCGTGCCTGCAAACCCGCCGAGCGCGAAGGCGATCGCCTGGGCGGCGCCCCAAAGCCCCATACGGATGCCATGGCGCGGGCTCTCGTCAGAGCCGCTCCCGTCAGAGCCGCTCCCCGAAGCGAGCCCCATCATTGAGCCGATGGCGGCAACGGCGAAGAGCCCGTTGAAGAAGCCGAGCGTTGCGACCGTCGCAACCAGCGGAAAATCGCCGCCAGCGCGCGACGCCGTGAAAAGCGCCGCAAAGGCGAGGGCGGAGCCGAGGCAACCCGTCACGCACAGAACCCGAAGGAGGCCGGGATGCTTCCTGGCGAAAAGAACGCCTGCGACCGCGACTGCGATCATGCCGATGAAAGTGCCGCCATGCTGCATGCCGGCAAGCTGGGTCGTCTCACCCGGCGACATCGAGAAGATGAGACCTGCGAACGGCTCCAGCACGAGATCCTGGGCGCTATAGGCCAGCATTGAAATGAAGACGAAGAGCGTGAAACGCCGCGTCGCGCTTTCCTGCCAGACATCCTTGAGGGTCGCCGAAAACGCGCCTCCAGCGGATTTAGCCGTCTCGGATGGCGATGGCGCCTGCATGGTCCGTTCGATGCCAAGCGTTGCCAGACTTCCGATGGTGAGCGCCAGGCCCGCGACGATGGTGGTGACCAGGACAAGGCGACCGGCGGAGAACGGATCGAGAAAGCTTCCGGCAATCCCGGCGGTCAGTGCGAAACCGGCGATCATCAGCGTCCACATCAAGGTGGCGGCAGGACCGCGCCGATGGGGCGCGACACCGGCTGCGACAAGCGCCAGAAGGTTTGTGCCGGAGGCACCAACCCCCATGCCGATGAGGAGAAAGGCGAAGGTCGCAAGCGAAAGACCCGTCAGTCGGTCGGAGCCCGCGAGCCCGGTGGCGATCGACGCGAGAACCGTCCCGAGAGCGAGAACGGCGAGACCGCCGACGATCCATAAGGTGCGGCTTTTGCCGCGATCGGCGCCGTGACCGAAGCGGGGGCGCAGCATCTGCACGGCGTAATGAAGGGCGACAAGGGCGCCCGGGATCATAGCGGCAAGGCCAAGCTCGACGACCATGATGCGGTTCATGGTCGAGGTCGTCAGAACCACCATCGCGCCGATGGCGGTCTGGACCAGTGCCAGCCGAATGATCTGCGGCCAGGTGAAGCCGGCCATCTGATGGGAGGTCCGGGCGCGCATCACGACACACCGAGTGCAACAGCGGCGACCATCATGCCGAGTACGTAGAGCCCCGTGCCGGTCGCGTTGTAGCGGATGGCCTCGGCTTGCGGATCGGAGAGGAACCGGCGCATCAGCGCGAACTGGCCGAGGAGAAGCGCGGAAACGAGAACCGCCGCAACTGTGTAACCCCAGACGGCGAGGCATCCAATGACCGCGATCTGTGCGCCGGCCATGACGACACATGCGATCCAGCTGGCGGCGGTGACGCCGTAGCGGGCGGGCAGCGTGCGGATGCCGAAGCGCAGATCCCCCTCAATCGACTTGAAGTCGTTGAGAGTCATGATGCCGTGAGCGCCGAGGGAATAGAGAAGAGCAAGAACGAGCGTCTCGGTGGACGGCATGCCTTGCGCGACGAGCGCAGCGCCGGTCACCCAGGCGAGCCCCTCATAGGAGATCGCGACGCTCGCATTGCCATACCAGCCGTTCTTTTTGAGGCGCAGCGGCGGTGCGCTGTAGGCCCAGGAAAATGCGCAGCCGACCGCTGCCGCGATGAAGACGATCGGGCCAAGGAAGGAGGCCAGCAGAAGTGAGGCGGCCGTCCAGAGGATCGCGATGGCAAGGCCGGATCGGCCGGGCAGACGGCCTGAGGGAATGGGGCGATGGGGCTCGTTGATCGCATCGACATGACGATCGAACCAGTCGTTGACCGCCTGGCTCGCGCCGCACAGCATCGGGCCGGCGAGAACGAGGCCGAGAAGCACGTCGCGAATGACAAGGAGATGGTTGCTGTCGGGTCCAAGGGTCCCGATGGCGGAAATGCCGCCGCAGGCAAAGGCCCAGACAGGAGCGAACCAGGTGACCGGCTTCAGGACCGCGAGAAGGGCCGATGCCTGAATGCGAGGTTCTGGAGTGAGTGGGGCGACCGTTCGGCTCATGTCGACGATGCTAGGTCGATTCAAGCCTGTGTGTCAACTAAACTTGACACGTTCTAAACTCAAAATGCGTTCGCCCGCACAAAACCTGCCCGGTCGGGCGCTTCACGGCTAGCCCGCTTCGCTGATGATCCCGAACCGGCGCAGTTTCGTATAAAGTGCTTGACGGCTGATCCCGAGAAGCTCGGCAGCCGAGGCGCGGTTGTTGCCGGTCAATTCGAGTGCGGCTTCGATGCAGAGCCGCTCGATGATGTCCGTCGTGTCCCTCACGATATCGCGAAGTGGCATCTGGCCGACGAGGCCGATCATATCGTTAGCCGGGCGCATTTCAGTTTTGCCGGAATGCGGGAGGGACGTGACGCCGCGCTCGCTACGGCGGATGGCGAGCCCGTAGAACCGGTCGCCGTCGACCTCGATCGCCGTTCCGCCGATTTCCACGGGGATCGTCGAACCATAGGTCTGGGTTACGGATGTCGTGAGCGTGCGGACCATACCCTGATTGTCGATCGCGTTCTTCAGGACACGCAATTCGACACCGCGCTGGCCGATCCGGTCAAACTGGTGCTGGCCCTTGAGCTGGGAATGTTCGGCGACCTGGACGAGGTCGAGATAGCTCTGATTGGCCGACACCACGCGCATCTCGTCATCAAGGATGACGAGGGCATCGGGTGTCGCTGCGCCAAGGCCTGCGAACAATCGGGTGGCAAGATCGTCCGAATGAGAATTGGTGTTGGCCGTCTCCGGCTGAATCTGAACCGAGAGGCGGGAATGCCCCAGATGGCGGAAGAAGTGTAAAGCGACCGAGACAGGGGAGCGGTCCTCGTCGCGGCGACGAAGCGTCCCGTGTTCGCTTTTCCCGGATGAAAAGGCCTGGCCGATCAGGCGGTCGAGCTCGATAAGCGTATCGGGTGCGAAGTGATCTTCGAGATTTGTGCCGACGGGATCATTGTCACACAGCTTTTTGCGCGCATTGCCATTCGCTTCGATGATGATCCGATTGCGAGGATCGACGATCAGGTGAAGCTGTATGCTGGTCTCGAAGAGCGCACGGTAATGGGCCTCGACGTTCCGGACCTGCTCGAACTCGTGATCGTAGGCAAGCTGGGCGGAGATCAGCCGCTGTTGGAGATCCGCAGCTGCCCGGAGGTCTCGGCCAAGCGCGATCTGTCCGCTTCCGGAGCTCAGCTGCAACATGATGTAGCTGACCGGCAGATCGCGAGAATTCGGTATCGGATGATTGATCTCGCGCCGCGTTTCCGATTGACCCGCGCCGTCGGCCAGCAACCGCTTCGCCTTGATCTGGCATTCACTTGTGACTGTCTCGACGAAGGGGCGACCGATCCATTTGCTGTAGACTTCCGGCGGGCAGACGTCCTGTCGCATCGCGACGTCGACCACCGTTCCCGTCTCGTCGATCAGCAGCGCGAGATCCGCAGTTGCCGTGACGAGCGACGCAATAAGCCCCGGGTCCAGATCTGCGAATGTGCGACCCGGATTGGAGAATGCCCGGCCGCCGTCAGCGAAATTTACTCCCATGGCATACCGGTCCGGTTGCGTGGTTCAGCGAAAGCGTAGGCTCTCAATTTTCGGGCTCGAATCGGCCAACAATTGCGTCAATTGCACTGTGACTGTTAGTCACGACCAAATCGGCGCCAAAGGTACTTAGCGATTCGTCGCCTTCATGCAAGGCCCATCCGCCAATCATTATTCTAATCGACCGATTGCGACTCGCATTCCGAATCTCCGCGATCAGACCTTTCAAGCTTGGCAAGGTTCTGTCGCTGTTACAGGAAAGTCCGACGGCGGCATAGTCATGGGTCCGGACCTGATCGCACAACGCGCGCGATGTTGCGTCCAGCAGCGCCTCTGCTTGATAGCCTTCCGCGACCAGCAGGCTGGAGAGAACAGCAGCGCCGAAAACATGCTGTTCCCCAGGGGTTGGCGCAACGAGAAAGCGCGGCGCATTGTGCCGTAGGTTGGCGGCAAGTGTCTTGGCGGTGAAATTCGAGACGGCGGTCTGCATCAGGCCGATCTTGAGGGTCACCTCCGCAAAGCTCATGCGGTCGTCTGCCCAGGCTGCGCCGATTTCGTTGGCCACTGGAACGACGACATCCTCGATCAGGGCGCGTATGGGAACCGCTTTTTCGTGAAGATCGTTCAGAAAGGCTTCCTGGGCCGATGGTTGGCCGGACAGCACGAGCCGCAAGAGCTGATTGACCGCGCCATGGGCGACGATGGCCCGCGTGCGGTCCCCGGCGGGCGCGCGATCAGGTGCCTCGGCACGTTTCCCCAGGCGCTGGGCATAAAGCCGCGGTATGACCGCCTGCCGGACGGCATCCTCAAGGCTTCCGCTCGAACCGTTTCGATCGTGGTTTTCAGCACGAAGGCCGGCGAAATGAAGTGATTGTCGCGAGCAATCCTGTTCGGCCTTAACGCCGGCTTCACTCGTGTCAATGTGGGCTGACACGTCCGATTGCTCGTGCTCTTCTCTGTCTGGCTGGGAAAACTGAGCACCATTGGCTAGGTATGCCATAGCGTTCCTCCCGCTTTGAAGATGACGACGAACTATCTGACATATGCGCGATCCAGCATGTCAGATAGTGAACCTGCTCGCGTCGTATTGCCGGCCAAGGCCCTATGGCGCAAAATCAATCTGGGCTGGTGTCCCTTGCCTGAGATGTTCTCCAACCCTTAGCAGCCCAGCTTCCTCCGATGCCAATGACCACTCGCATGATCCTTGCCCATTCTTAGAATTCTTTCAACCTGGCGACAGCATTTTTCCTTTCGGTGCAAACAGTCGGGCGTGTCTGGCGTCGCGCTTTCATGAGTGTAAAGTTCACTTGACAGTTCCCGTTACCCGGGTTCACACTGTTTGTCATGTCGAGCTTAAACACCAACGCATTGCGTGCAGACGGCGACGCCCAGGACCACGGGGCGCGGCGGAGCGGAGTTCATGCCGGGCTTTACACGCCTGAGGAGCGTGTGCGCCGTGATGCGACACGCTGGACGCTCGTTCAGGGGCTTCTGGCGCCCTTCCAGTTTATTGTCTTCCTGGTCTCGCTGGGTCTCGTTCTTAGAGCGATGATCACGGGGGAGGGGCATGGCATCGCCATGGCTTCCGTCGTTCTTAAGACTGTCGTTCTCTACACGATCATGATTACCGGCTCGATCTGGGAAAAGGTCGTGTTCGGAAAATGGTTGTTCGCGCCCGCCTTCTTCTGGGAGGACGTGGTGTCGATGGGCGTCATCGCGCTGCACACGGCCTATGTCGTGATGGCTCTTGCGGGTCTCGGATCTCCGGTCCAGCAGCTGAGTATCGCGCTCGTCGCCTACGCGGCCTACGTGATCAACGCAGCGCAATTCCTGATCAAGCTCAGGGCGGCGCGGCTGCAGGCCGAGCGTGCCGATGATCTTGCCGCAGTCGGCGGGGTGCCGGCATGACGGGTTCGGTGTCTCTTCTTCCCGAGCGAAAAGCCGCAACGCCTACGCTTCCCTCGTCCGGTTGCTCTGAGCCGCGCGTCCTGCGTGAGCGCGGGCAGCACGAGGTGTTTTGCGGGCTCACCGGCATCGTCTGGATGCACCGCAAGATCCAGGACGCATTCTTCCTGGTCGTCGGGTCGCGCACCTGCGCCCATCTCATGCAGTCGGCTGCGGGCGTGATGATCTTCGCCGAGCCTCGCTTCGGCACGGCTGTTATGGAAGAGCGTGATCTTGCCGGCATGGCGGATGCGAACGAGGAACTGGACAAGGTGGTCGCCCGGCTCCTCGATCGTCGGCCGGACATCAAGATGCTGTTCCTCGTCGGTTCCTGCCCTTCCGAGGTCATCAAGCTCGATCTCTCCAAGGCCGCCTCGCGCCTGTCGAAGACCTATTCGCCGGATGTGCGGGTTCTGAACTACACCGGATCCGGTATCGAGACGACGTTCACCGAGGGTGAAGATCGCTGCCTCGCGGCGCTGGTCCCGGAGCTGCCTCAGTCGACAAGCGGGGAAGCGGAGCTTCTCGTCGTTGGCGCGCTGGCCGATGTGGTGGAAGATCAGTTCACCCGCATGTTCAAGGCGATGGGGCTGGAGCGTGTCAGCTTCCTGCCGCCGCGCAAGTCGAGTGAACTGCCGGCGGTCGGTCCGAACACGAAGATGTTGCTCGCCCAACCCTTCCTCACGGAAACGGCACGCGAGCTTGCAGAGCGCGGCGCAGTGCATATTCCAGCGCCGTTCCCGCTCGGCGCGGAGGGCACCACCGCCTGGTTGAAGGCGGCGGCGGATGTCTTCGGCATCGATCCGATGGTGTTTCGCTCTGCGACGGCGGCTGCCGAGGCGCGGGCATCGCACGCGTTGAAGCCGTTCCGTGACGCGCTTCAGGGTAAGCGCATTTTCTTCATGCCGGATTCCCAGCTGGAAATTCCGTTGGCGCGCATGTTGTCGCGCGAGCTCGGCATGGAGCCGATCGAGGTCGGTACGCCCTTCATCCACAAGGCGCATCTTGCCGGTGAGCTGCCGCTTCTCCCAGAGGGTACCGCGCTCTCGGAAGGGCAGGACGTCGATCGGCAGCTCGACCGGGTGCGAGCCGAAAAGCCGGATCTGACGGTCTGCGGCCTCGGCCTCGCCAATCCGTTGGAGGCCGAGGGCCTCACCACGAAATGGTCGATCGAACTCCTGTTCACGCCGATCCAGGGTTACGACCAGGCGAGCGATCTGGCGAACCTGTTTGCGCGGCCCTTCGACCGCCGCACACGACTTCGGGTCTGAGAGAGGGGTTCGGGATGCAGCTCACCGTCTGGACATATGAAGGCCCGCCCCATGTGGGTGCGATGCGTGTGGCAACGGCCATGACGGACGTGCATTACGTGCTTCACGCGCCGCAGGGCGACACCTACGCCGATCTGCTCTTCACGATGATCGAGCGGCGCGATAAGCGTCCGCCGGTAACCTATACGACCTTCAAGGCCCGTGATCTGGGCAGCGATACCGCCGAGCTTTTCAAGTCGACCTTGATCTCGGCGCATGATCGCTTCAAGCCAGCCGCAATGCTGGTCGGCGCCTCCTGCACGGGCGAGCTCATTCAGGATGATCCGGCGGGTCTCGCCAAGGCGGCGAACCTTCCCTGTCCGGTGGTGCCGCTGGAATTACCGTCCTATCAGCGCAAGGAAAACTGGGGCGCCGGCGAGACCTTCTACCAGATCGTCCGCCATCTTTCCGGCGAGCGCGCCGGTGAGACTGAACGGCCCGATAATGCGCGGCCCCGTTGCAATATTCTCGGCGCGACGGCGCTGGGCTTTCGACATCGCGACGACGTGGCTGAAATTCGCAAGCTGCTCGGTGTGAACGGCATCGACGTGAATGTCGTTGCGCCGCTCGATGCGAGCGCCGCCGATATTGGCCGGCTGAAGGATGCGGACTTCAACGTCGTTCTTTATCCGGAAATCGCCGAACAGGCCGCCCGCCTTCTGAAGAAGAATTTCGGCCAGCCCTTCACGACGGTCGTTCCGATCGGCGTCAACGCGACCCGGGAATTCGTGACGGAAGTGCGTCAGCTGGCGAAACTCGATCCTGTCGATGACACCACTGGCGCGTCGCGTCTGCCCTGGTTCTCGCGCTCGGTCGACTCGAATTATCTGACAGGCAAGCGGGTCTTCGTCTTCGGCGATGCGACCCATGCCATCGCGGCGGCGCGTGTCGCATCAGAAGAATTCGGCTTCGAGGTCGTCGGTCTCGGCACCTACAGCCGCGAGTTCGCCCGCGGTATCCGTGAGGCGGCGAAGCTCTATGGCGTCGAACCGCTGATCACCGACGACTATCTCGACGTCGAACAGGCGATCTCCGAGGCGGAGCCGGAACTTGTGCTCGGCACGCAGATGGAGCGGCATATCGCCAAGCGCCTCGGTATCGGCTGCGCGGTGATTTCCGCGCCCGTCCATGTGCAGGACTATCCGGCTCGCTACTCGCCGCAGATGGGTTTCGAGGGCGCAAACGTCCTCTGGGACTCGTGGGTCCATCCGCTGGTCATGGGGCTGGAGGAGCATCTGCTCGGCATGTTCCGGGAAGATTTCGAATTCTCTGACGACGCGCTTCCCTCCCATCTCGGTCCCGGACACCGGGTTGCTCCCCAGACTGCGGATGCGATCCGCGTGCCCGAAACCGGCAAGGCCGACGATGGCGAGGCTGCATCCGCGACGGGCATCTGGGCCTCCGAGGCGGAAGCCGAGCTTAAGAAAATCCCCTTCTTCGTGCGTGGAAAGGCGCGGCGAAACACCGAGAAATTCGCATCGGACCGCGGTCTGAGCGAGATCACCGTGGAGACGCTCTATGACGCCAAAGCCCACTTTGCGCGCTAACGGCGCATCCGGAGCCGCCAACGGGCGCAGAGGCCCGCGCATCGCCATCATCACGCTCGATGGCCATATGGGCGGTGCCGTGGCAAGCGCCCGGGATGCGCTATCCGCGGACATTCCCGATCTCGAGATTGGCTTTCATGCCGCGACGGACTTCGACCGTGACCCGGCGACCGTGGATGCTTGCATCCGCGATATCGATCGGGCCGACATCATTTTTGCTTCCATGCTCTTCATGGAGCCGCATATTCTTCCGATCCTGCCTGCGCTGGAAAAGCGACGCGCGGACTGCTCGGCCTTTTTCGGCATTCTGTCAGCCGGCGAGGTCGTCAAGCTGACGCGGGCTGGCAAGCTCGACATGAGCAAGGAAGCGGGCGGCGTGCTCGGCCTTCTCAAGCGGCTGAAAGGTGAGAGCAAGAAGGGCAACAAGCCGGCCTCCGGTGCCCGGCAGATGACAATGCTGCGGCGTCTGCCCAAGATCCTGCGCTATATTCCCGGAACGGCGCAGGACCTGCGCGCCTATTTCCTGGTTCTGCAATATTGGCTCGGCGGATCGAGCGACAATCTGGCGAACCTGATTCGCTTCCTCGTCGTTCGCTATGGGCCGGATGCCAAGGCGGGCAAACATGGTCAATCCGCGCCGGAGCCGATCGAATATCCCGACACCGGGCTTTATCACCCGCGCATGCGTGGCCGGATCGCGACACGGCTGGAAAGCCTGCCGAGCCGGGGCGAGGGGCGGACCGGCACGGTCGGCGTCCTCATCATGCGCTCCTATGTGCTTGCCGGTGATACCGCCCATTATGACGGTGTGATCGGGGCGCTCGAGGCCAAGGGGCTGAAAGTAGTTCCGGCCTTTGCGAGCGGCCTCGATTCGCGGCCTGCCATCGATGCCTATTTCAAGACGGAAGACGGCAAGCCGACCATCGATGCGCTCGTATCGCTCACCGGTTTCTCTCTGGTCGGTGGCCCTGCCTATAACGATGCAAGCGCTGCGAAGACCGCGATGCGCGAACTCGACGTGCCTCTGATCGCGGGCCAGGCCGTGGAATTTCAGTCGCTTGAAGAGTGGCAGGCCTCCGATACGGGACTTTCCCCCGTCGAGGCGACGATGATGGTCGCGATCCCGGAAATCGACGGCGCGATCGGGGCGAACGTCTTCGGGGGACGCTCATCGCTTTCGCTTCCGACCGGCCACCGTGCGATGGCGTCCGAGCCCAAGCGGGCCGAAATTCTGGCAAGCCGCGCCGCCAAGCTCGTCGCGCTGCGACGCAGGGCGAAGGCCGAGCGGACGCTCGCGATCACCATTTTCAACTTTCCTCCCAATGCCGGAAGCGTCGGGACGGCGGCCTATCTCTCCGTCTTCGAATCGCTCTTCAATACGCTCAAAAACCTGAAGGCTGACGGCTATTCGGTTGATGTGCCGGAGAGCGTCGACGTGCTTCGCGAGGCGATCCTGAAGGGGAACGCCGAGAGCTCGGGCACTCCGGTGAATGTCTTTGCGAAGATCCCGACCGACGATCACCTTCGGCGCGAAAAGCATCTGGCCGAGATCGAGGCCCAGTGGGGGCCGGCTCCCGGCAAGCATCAGACGGATGGGGCCAATCTCTTCGTCTATGGGCAGCGCTTCGGCAATGTCTTCGTTGGCGTCCAGCCTGCCTTCGGTTACGAGGGCGATCCGATGCGGCTCCTTTTCGAGCGTGGTTTTGCGCCAACCCATGCGTTCTCTGCCTATTATCGCTGGCTGCGCGAAGACCTGAAGGCCGATGCGGTGCTCCATTTCGGCACCCATGGCGCGCTGGAGTTCATGCCCGGCAAACAGGTGGGTCTCGGAGAAACCTGCTGGCCGGATCGGTTGATCGGTGATCTGCCCAACGTCAACCTCTACGCCGCGAACAATCCATCGGAAGGCGCACTCGCCAAGCGCCGCGCCAATGCCGTCCTCGTGTCGCATCTGACGCCGCCTCTGGCCGAGGCGGGCCTTTACAAGGGGTTGGTCGATCTCAAATCGTCCCTCGACCGGTTGCGGTCGCTGGAGCCGGATGCGGTGTCCGAGCGCTCCGACCTGATGGCGCTCATCGGTGATCAGGCCGCCATGCTGGATCTCGAATTCGACGTGGGCGCGGCCTGCGTTTCAAAGCTTTCGGCCGCTCTTCTCGAACTCGAAGCGACGCTGATTCCAAGCGGCCTGCATGTCATCGGTAAGCCCGTATCGCGCAACGACCGCGCCGGTTGGCTTAAGGCGGTCGCCGAAGCCCAGTTCGGTGCGCCGATCGCGCTCGAGACGGCGGAATCCATCGCGGAAGGAAATGCCGAGGCGGCGCTCCTTGGCGAAGCAGCTTATCGCGATCTTGTGACGCTTGACGTCGAGAAGGCGAAAGAGGCCGTTCGCACGCTCGGGCAGCTTTCGCGAGATCTGGCCGTCGATCATGAAACACCGGCGCTGCTCAGGGCCTTGGACGGACGCTATATCGAGCCGGTTCCTGGCGGCGATATCCTGCGCAATCCGGCGATCGTTCCGACGGGCCGCAACGTGCACGGCTTCGATCCCTTCCGCATTCCAAGCGCTTTCGCGGTTATGGAAGGCCGGCGCCAGGCAGACCGGCTGCTGGAACGCCATGCGGCCGGTGGCGGCACGCTGCCCGAGACAGTCGCACTGGTTCTCTGGGGCACGGACAATCTCAAGACCGAGGGCGTTTCCCTCGCCCAGGCACTGGCTCTGATCGGCGCGGTGCCGCGCTTCGACGGCTATGGCCGGCTCGCCGGAGCCACGCTCGTGCCTCTGGAAGAGCTGGGCCGCCCGCGTATCGATGCCTTGGTCACGCTGTCCGGCATCTTCCGCGACCTCTTGCCCCTTCAGTCGAAGCTCATCGCGGAAGCGGCCTATCTCGCGGCGACCGCCGACGAGCCGGACGCCATGAACTTCGTCGCCAAGCACGCCCGTGCCCACATGGCGGAAGAGGGCTGCGATCTGGAAACCGCTGCCTTGCGGGTCTTCGCCAATGCCGACGGGGCTTACGGTTCGAACGTCAACCTGATGATCGATGGTGGTGCCTGGGAGCAGGAAGGCGAGCTTGCAAACGCCTATACCCGGCGCAAGTGCTTCGCGATCGACAGAAAGGGGCGTTCAAGCGAGCAGAAAAAGCTCCTGACCTCGGCCTTCAAGACCGTCGATCTCACCTATCAGAATCTGGAATCGGTGGAGCTCGGCGTCACGACGATCGACCATTATTTCGACACGCTCGGCGGGGTCAGTCGTGCGGTGTCCGAAGTGCGGGGCAAGTCCGTTCCGGTCTATATCGGCGACGACACCCGCGGCAAGGGAACGGTGCGGACACTCGAAGAGCAGGTGGCTCTGGAGACCCGCACCCGGGCCCTCAACCCGAAATGGATCGAGGGCATGCTCGCCCACGGTTATGAGGGTGTGCGCCAGATCGAGGCGCATCTCACCAACACGCTCGGCTGGTCTGCGACGACGGGGCAGGTAAGCCCCTGGGTCTACAAGCGCTTTGCCGAGACATTCGTGCTCGACGAAACAATGCGCGAGCGCCTTGCCGAGCTGAACCCGACTGCCTCGGCCCGTATGGCGGAACGCCTGATCGAGGCCGACGAACGGCAATACTGGCGTCCGAGCGATGCCGAACGTGAAGCGCTGCTCGATGCCAGCGCCGATCTCGAAGACCGGCTGGAGGGCATTCTGCCCCAGCAGGCAACCAAACCCAAAAACGAAATGGAGGCCGCGTAATGAGCTCCCTGAAGACGACGCTGCCGCTGCCGAAAACTGTCTATCGCCGTGAGGATGGCGAGGGCAGCGTTCAGGTGAAGATGAACACCGGGCCGAAGATCGACGGGGCGAAGGTGTTCGCGATCTACGGCAAGGGCGGAATCGGCAAGTCGACGACCTCGTCGAACCTGTCCGTAGCCTTTTCAAAGCTCGGTCTGCGGGTGCTGCAGATCGGCTGCGATCCCAAGCACGACTCGACCTTCACGCTCACCAAACGGCTGCAGCCGACGGTGATCGATATCCTCGAAACCGTCGACTTCCATGCCGAGGAGCTGCGACCCGAGGACTTCGTCTTCGAGGGCTATAACGGCGTCATGTGCGTCGAGGCGGGCGGCCCGCCGGCAGGCACCGGCTGCGGTGGCTATGTGGTTGGTCAGACCGTGAAGCTTCTGAAGGAGCATCATCTTCTGGAAGACACCGATGTGGTGATCTTCGATGTCCTCGGCGATGTCGTCTGCGGCGGCTTCGCGGCTCCGCTCCAACACGCCGACAGGGCCCTCGTTGTCACGGCCAACGACTTCGATTCGATCTTCGCGATGAATCGGATCGTCGCCGCGATCCAGGCCAAGGCGAAGAACTACGATGTCCGCCTCGGCGGTGTCATCGCGAACCGCTCGGCCGGCACCGACGAGATCGATCGGTTCGCAGCCCATACCGGCCTCAACCGGCTGGCCCATTTCCCCGATCTCGACGCCATTCGCCGTTCGCGGCTGAAGAAGTCGACGCTCTTCGAAATGGAACCATCGCCGGAGCTGGAAGCGGTTCAGAACGAATATCTGCGCCTTGCCGCCGCGCTCTACGCGGGCACGGAGCCGAACGAGGCAAAGAGCATGAAGGACCGGGAGATCTTCGATTTCCTCGGTTTCGAATAGGACGCCCATGAGTGAGGTCATGACATACGAGCGCCGGCGCTCCGAGATTGAAACCTATTTCGATCGCACCGCCGCCGATACCTGGAAGAAGCTCACCTCGACCGCACCGGTCGGTCGGATCCGCGCGAGCGTCCGTCGGGGCCGGGACGATATGCGGGCGACGCTTCTGTCCTACCTGCCGAACGACCTATCGGGCCTTAAGCTGCTCGATGCAGGCTGCGGGACGGGCGCGCTCGCGATGGAAGCTGCGCGGCGCGGCGCGGACGTTGTCGCGGTGGATCTTTCGCCGACGCTCACGGCCCATGCGCAGGAGCTTGCGAACGCCGAAGGCCTCGGAAGCCGTATCCGCTTCGTTGCCGGCGACATGCTGGCCGACGACTTCGGCCGCTTCGACCATGTCGTGATGATGGACTCGCTTATCCATTACGAGCCGTCCGACGCGGTGATGACCCTCGCCAGACTGGCCGAGCGCACGGACCGGTCCCTCGTCATCACTTTCGCACCGAAGACACCGTTACTGGCGGTCATGCACAAGGTCGGCAAGCTTTTTCCGCGCGGCGATCGTTCGCCGGCGATCGTGCCGATCTCTGAGAAGCGCTTCGCCTCGATGGTTCAAGGCGCGCCTGCGCTGTCGCGCTTCGAAATCGGACGTGGACGCCGCATCGACACCGGATTCTACAAGAGCCACGCGCTGGAGCTGAGGCGCAAATGAAAACGACGGGCGCAGACAAGGCCAAACTGAAATCCGAGCGCCTCGCGGCGTGGCGGGCCATCATGCCGTTCTCCGATATCGGCACGAACGAGCTTCCGCTTTCGCGGCTTCTGCGTCTCTCGCTCTTTCAGGTTTCCGTCGGGATCACGCTGGTGATTCTTGGCGGAACGCTGAACCGTGTCATGGCGATCGAGCTCGGTATTCCGCTCTCGCTGGTTGCCGTCGCGCTGGCGCTTCCGCTGCTTCTCGCGCCTGCGCGCGCTCTGATCGGCTTCAAGTCCGACAATCGCCGCTCCTTCATGGGATGGCTGCGCACGCCCTATATCTGGACCGGCGCGATGACCCAGTTCGCCGGCCTCGCGATCATGCCGTTTGCGCTTTTCATCGTTTCCGAGGGCAAGCCGGACGGCCTTCTGATCGGCCAATGTGCTATGCTTCTCGCCTTCTTCCTGGTCGGGCTCGGCGTCCATGTCGTCCAGACGGCCGGCCTCGCGCTTGCCTGCGATCTTGCGACCGACGAGAAGCGGCCGCGCATCGTCGCGATGCTCTACACCATGCTTCTGGTCGGCATGCTGGGTGGCGCGCTGGTCATCGGCCAGATCCTGAAGGACTTCTCGTATATGGGCCTCGTGCAGGTGCTGCAGGGCTCAGCCGTCGTCACCATTCTGATGACCACGGTCGCGATCTGGCAGCAGGAGCCGCGCCGCCGCAATCTCGCGCCAACCCGGGAAGCCAAGGAGAACGGTCCCCGATTTATTTCCGTTGTCCGCTCGCTCCTGGCCGGGCAGCCGGACCTGAAGCGCCTCCTCTGCGCGCTCGCAATCGGGACGGCGGCATTCGGGATGCAGGATGTGCTGCTCGAGCCTTACGGCGGTGATGTCTTCGGCATGGGAGTGGGCTCGACGACGCTCCTGACGGCGATCTTTGCGTCCGGCAGCCTTATCGGCTTCTTCTTCGCGGCAAGGCTTCATTCGAAATGGAATGCCAATCCGAACGTCGTCGCAGCAATTGGCCTCATGGGCGGCATTCCGGCCTTTTCCATCGTCGTGCTTGCCGGCGCTCTCGGATCGGTCGCGATGTTCTCGGCCGGCGTATTCGCCATCGGCCTCGGTAGCGGGCTCTTCTCAGTCTCTATGCTCGTCGCGGTGATGGAGCGGATTGGCCATGCGCGCCTTGGTAGTGGTCTCGTTCTCGGTATCTGGGGCGCGGTCCAGGCGATTGCGCTCGGGCTCGCTGTGTTTTCCGGCGCTGCGGTGCGCGATCAGGTTGCAGCACTTGCCCATGCCGGCGTCCTCGGCGAGGCCTTTCAGGGGCCGGCCGCGGCCTATGGTGTCGTCTACCATCTCGAAATCGGACTTCTGTTCATGGGGCTCATGGTCCTTGGGCCGCTGGTTCGTCCACAAATTCTGGAGCCCCGTGCGGCTCGGTCCGAGCGCTTCGGACTTCCCGACCTTCCGAATTGAACTGAGGAGACTGAGATCATGCCAACTGGAGCCTTTACCGAGCAACTCGACCTGCCCTTGCTGCTCGTCATCGCCTTTTTCCTCTTCTTCCTGGGGCTGGTTTACTATCTGCGTTCGGAAGACAAGCGCGAAGGCTACCCCCTGGTGTCCGATCGGACACGTGGCACGGCCAACCGCGTCTCGGTGGTCGGGTTCCCGCCTCTGCCGAAGCAGAAGTCGTTTCTCCTGCAGGATGGCAACGTTCATTACGCGCCCCATGCTGACAACGAGCGCGAGCTCAATGTACGCAATGCCTACAACATTCCGGGCTCGCCGATCATGCCGCTTGGTGATCCGCTGCTCGACGGCGTCGGTCCGGCGTCCTACGCGCTCAAGCAGGACAAGCCGTTCCGGACGATGGATGGCGAACTGACGCTTGCTCCGCTGCGCACGAAAACAGATTATCATCTGGAAGACTCCGGGCCGAACCTCATCGGCATGCCGGTCTATGCGGCCGATGGCGATCCGGTGGGAACGGTTCGTGACCTCTGGGTCAACGACATCGAATACTTCATCCGCTACGTCGAGGTCGACATGCCCGGGAAAGAGGGCACCGTTCTCGTGCCCTTCGCCTTCGCCGATACGCACAAGGGCCGCATGAAGTTCGGCATGCTCAGCCGGGAGCAGCTTCTCGCCGTCCCGACGCTCGGGAATGCCGAGTACATCACGGCTCGGGAGGAAGATCGGCTCAACGGTTACTTCGCTGGCGGCACGCTATATTCCAAGAACGGCGCACAGGCACCTTTCCTATGAAACACGTTGAACTCGAAGAGACCGTCGACCTCAAAGCCGAAATCAAGGCGGAGGAACTGCCCGATGGTGAGCGCATCCTGTGGCAGGGCAAGCCCGACTGGTGGCGTTTCGCCGTGAGCGCGTTTCGCCTCAAATGGATTTCGGCCTATTTCCTGGTGCTGGCCCTATGGCGGCTGGGGTCGGTTCACAACGATACCGGCTCTTGGGCCATGGCATTTGCCGACACATTGCCGATGTTGGCGTCCTTCTCCATCGTGGGCGCCATCCTGATGGGGCTGGCGGGTTTCTATGCCCGCACGACAGGTTTCCTGGTCACCGATCGGCGGGTGGTGATGCGTTATGGCGTCGCATTGCCCTCGCAGCTCAATATCCCGCTGAAGGATATCGAGGCAGCAGGACTGCGCGTGTACAAGGACGGCACCGGCGACATTCCGTTGGTGCTGCCGAAGAAGTCAAGACCGTTCTACTTCCAGATCTGGCCTTTCGCTCGCCCCATGAAGTTCCGCGCTGCCGAACCGATGCTGAGAGCGATCCCCGAAGCCGAGATGGTTGCGCAGACGCTGTCGCGGGCGCTCGCCAAGACCGGCGGCACGGCGACCTATGAGGATCATGCGCAAAAGGCATCCGACAAAGTGGGCGAGGGGGCCCTGGCGGCGTGAGTGAAGGTCTGAAGAGCGTCGACGGAAAGAAGCTGCGTTTCTATCCGACCCCTGAGCGTCCGATCCCGCTTGCGATCCTTGTCGGCGCAGGTCTTCTGGCGCTCACGACCGTCGGTGCAGGTCTTGCCAGCAACCGAACCGGGGTCGGTGCCTTTGCGACACCTCAGATGATGACGGTCGCGTCGAGGCAATTGGCACTCGACGAGAGTGATCCGACGGTTGCTGTCGTTTCCGACGCCGTCACCGGAGAAACCCTTCTGTCCCTTCCCACGGAAGCGGGAGGATTTGCCGTCGAGTCCTTGCGAAATCTCAAGCGTTACCGCACAATCCGTGGTGTGCCCGACAAGGGTGCTTATGTGCTCGCGCTGAAAGCCGATGGCCGACTGGTCGTCGAGGACCCGCTGACGAGCCGACAGGTGGAGTTGCGGGCGTTCGGTGCGGAAAACACTGAGGTGTTCGCGCAATTCCTGAATTGGGAGGACGCGGAAAGCTGATGTTGCGAACACTCTTCGGCGGAGCGGAGGAAACCGTGGATTGCACGGTGGAGATCTCCAACACCTTCGAGAGCCTGCATGCCCATGTCCGGTTTGACGGCGGGGTCACGGTGGAGCCCGGCGACGAGGTGATCGTCCATGGCAGCCCCATCGCGGTGCCCTACGGCGACGAAGCGGAATTCCGGCGCACGGCGACGATCCGTCGGGCGGGTTGGTTCGAGCGCACCTGGACGCGGATGACCGGCGACTTCGAATTCATGGAACTCTGCGAATTCTCATTTTCTGAAAAGGCAACACTATGAACGCTCCGGCCAGGGTAGACGCTGCGCGGCCCTTCAAGGGCGACATCAACGAGACGACGAAACAGGCGCAGGAGGATACGCTCCTCTCGCCGCGTTTCTACACGACCGATTTCGACAAGCTCGACAAGGTGGATGTCTCCAGCGTCCGTCCCCAGTGGGACAGGATGATCGCGGAGCTGAAGTCCGACCCCAATCGTGGCCATTTTAAACGCGACGAGAACTGGGACAAGATCGACCTCAACGATCTGCCTGAGGGGCTGCGCAAGGAATTCGTCGATTTCCTCGTTTCGTCACTGACGGCCGAATTTTCCGGCTGCGTTCTCTACAAGGAGATGAAGCGACGCGGGACCAATCCCGATATCTGCGAACTCTTCTCCTATATGAGCCGGGACGAGGCGCGGCACGCCGGCTTCATCAACGACGCGCTCAAGGAATTCGGAATTGGCGTCAATCTCGGTTTCCTGACGAAGGAGAAGAAGTACACCTTCTTCCAGCCGAAGTTCATCTATTACGCGACCTATCTTTCCGAGAAGATCGGCTACGCCCGTTACATCACGATCTATCGGCATCTGGAGCGCAATCCCGACAAGCGCTTCCATCCGATTTTCAAGTGGTTCGAGAAGTGGTGCAATGACGAGTTCCGCCATGGCGAGGCCTTCGCGCTTCTGATGCGCGCCGACGACCGTGTGCTGAAGGGCCACAACAAACTCTGGATCAAGTTCTTCCTGCTTGCGGTCTTCGCGACGATGTATGTGCGCGACCATGCACGGCCGGAATTCCACAAGGCCTTCGCCATCGATCCGTCCGAATACGGAATGAAGGTGTTCCGGGTCACGACGGAGATTTCCAAGCAGGTCTTCCCGCTCTCGCTCGACATCGACAATCCGAAGTTCAAGGCGAGACTCGACCGGTTGCTGGTCGCGAGCCGCATGATCGATGAAGGCCGCAAGGCCGGCGGCCTTTCCGGCAAACTGAAGATGCTGCGTGGACGTTCGATGGCCGCTTCGACCTTTGCCAGCCTCTACGCGATGCGCACGATCCCGAACGCTATTCCCGAGGACGGGACCCTTGTCCCGGCTTACTGAGCCGCTCTTTGCTAAAGCGAAATGCGAAAGGTCCGGATCGACATTTCGCTCGAAGCCTTTGTTTTGACGCGGGATGTGATCCGAAAGGTCAGGCGACCTTTCCACATCGCGCTCTAGCGACCCGGACGACAGAACGCATTTCAAGCGAAAGGCCATCCCATGATCGAATATGTCCTACCGGCCCTCTTCGCGCTTGTCGTCTGGTGGGCCTCGACCGTCGCCATCATCTGGCTGGACGGCCTGCCGCAGAAGACGTTCAAATATTCCATGATCGGCGCGACGGTGGTCTTCGCGCTGTCGCTGTGGGGCCTCGAATGGTCTTCGCACGACACGTCGGTCACCGGGGCCTATTATGCGTTCACCTTTGGGCTTCTGGCCTGGGGGTGGCAGGAGATGAGCTTCTACATGGGCTATGTCACCGGCCCCCGGAAGCAGCCTTGCCCGGAGAATTGCCGCGGCTGGCCGCATTTCGTCCATGCGGTGCAGACGAGCCTCTGGCATGAGCTGGCGATCATCGCTGCGGCTGTCGTTGTGGTCTCGCTGACCTGGGGCGCGCCGAACCAGATCGGCATGTGGACCTTCATGGTGCTGTGGTGGATGCATCAGAGCGCCAAGCTCAACGTCTTCTTCGGGGTGCGGAACCTGAACGAGGAATTCCTGCCGGAGCATCTCGAGTTTCTGAAGGGCTTTCTCAACAAGCGTTCGATGAACCTGCTGTTCCCGTTCTCGGTGACGATTTCCACCATCATCACCGTGCTACTCTTCGCATGGGCCTTCGCAGATGGTGCGAGCCAGTTCGAAATGGCGGGCTACACCTTCCTCGGCGTGCTGATGGCACTGGCAATCCTCGAACACTGGATGCTCGTGCTGCCGATGCCGTCCGGGGCGATCTGGGCGCCGGGCCTGAAGTCGCGCGGCGAGCGAAAGCCATTTGCGGTCGATATCGTGGTCGGCTTTCTCGGTGCCGGAAAGACGACCACGCTCCGGCGTATGCTGAGCGAGGCAAACCCGGCTGAAAAGACGGTCGTGCTCGTCAATGATTTCGGCGAGCTCGGCATCGACGGCTCGCTTCTTTCCGGGCAGGGCGCCGATGTGGTGGAGCTGCCGAATGGCTGCATCTGCTGTTCCCTGCGCAAGGACCTCGCAGCCCAATTGCGCGAGGTGGTCGCAAACATGGCCCCCGACAGGGTGCTGATCGAGCCGTCGGGTGTTGCCGATGTGGCATCCCTTCTCCAAGTGCTGGCCGCTCCTGAAATCGCCACGAATGTGAAGGCGACCAAACTGTTCACGGTGATCGACGCGGGAGCGTTCCTGGCCGATTACGCGCGAATGCCGGACTATTTCGACGTGCAGGCACGGATCGCTCCGGTGTTCATTCTGAACAAGATCGATCTCGTCTCTGAAAGCGAGCTTTCAGCGGTCCGTGAAACGCTGATCGCTCTCAATCCGAAGGCGCGGATCCTGCCGGCACGCTATGGCGCGGTCGAGGAAGAACTCGTTCCGAGCCAGGCGATCTATGTGCATGCAGCACGAGATGCGGCGCTCGATTCCGGTGAGGATCATCACGCACATGCGGGGCACGCCCATGGCCGTGGCCACGCACACGACCATCATGCGCATGAGGATGCGCATGGGCACGACCATGATCATAGACATGATCATGGACACCACCATCCGGAGCCCGGACTTGGTCTCGGTTCGTGGAGCCGGTCACTGACCCGGCCCATCGCCACCGATGAGCTCTCGGCACGACTTCATCAGGTCGCGCGCGGTGATATGGGCCGTGTCGATCGGATGAAGGGTATTGCCAAGTCCGGCGACGGCTGGTTGCGGTTCGACATTGCCGGCGGCCGCGTGTCCATGTCGGTGCATATTCCGCAGAAAAACGAGTCCGCGAGAGCGCTGGCGATCGGTAAGGACCTGAACGTTTCCAAGCTTGATCGCCTGTTCGAAGTGACGGCAGCCGAAGTTTCAGGTGAAGCCAAAGAGCAGCCGAAAAGCGGTTTCGGCGGTGAGCCTGCATTTGCGGTCTAGAATTCAGCTTTCAATTTGACGTTGCCCTGAGAGCATACGATCCGATTTCGGTATTGGTTCGTATGCTCCAGCATATCGGCGTCGCATCGGGTTTATTCGGACAGCGGCTCCCACTTTTCGGGTCGATGCTCTTGGTTGAGACTGGGTCCCGGGAGCACATTCTCGGCTCTCGATAGACTCTGATCGCCAATCCGATGAGTGGTGTCCACGTTTACGGCAGAACCCACTGTCCTCTCTCCGGCGCGGCACCACCAGACATCCGGTCCGAAATCCCCGCGATCGCATCCCGTCGCGGGATTTCAACCTTGATCGAGCATCGCTTGTGAACGTCCCGTTTATCGTGGATCTCGCCGGGGCGCGATCGGCGCAACTGTCTCGTAATGTCTTCCGAAAGCATTACCGGCGCTGCCTTCATGGGCGACCAACAAATGGTCGGCGGCTCCGATGGTCGGAATGCGAGGGTCATGGCGTTTTGATGCCCCGGTCTGCGCGAGACCTGCCTCCCCCTTGCCGTGCCAACAGCGGGAGGCCACAAGAGGCGCACCGTCTCTACATTGCAAGGTCGTTGTCGCTTTCTTCTTCCCGCGTTTCATCCGGCACGGCGATCGCGAGGCCGAACGTCAAGACGCCGACCCGACCGATAATCATGAGAGCGATGATCGTCAGCTTGCCAATCTCCGAGAGATTGCTGGTCGCTCCCATCGATAGCCCTACGGTGCCGAGTGCGGAGATCGCCTCGAATGCCATGGCGTTGAAGGCTATGCCCGTCTCGGTCAGAAACAGAATAAACAGAGCGACGGAGATGCAGGCAAGATAGCAGACGAGGGTCGTGCCCGCGAGATGCAGTTGCGTATCCGTGACGCGGCGCTTGAAGAAGCGAATGCTGTCCCGGCCTTTCAGCGTGGAGCGAGCGAGGCCCACGAGAGCGGCGAAGGAGGTGGTCTTCATGCCACCCCCGGTTCCCGATGGCGAGGCACCGATCATCATCAGAATGAGGAGCACCATCACAACAGCGTTCGAGATGTCGCCGATCGGGATGGTGTTGAACCCCACCGTTGTCGATGCGCTCATCGCCTGGAAAAAGGCGGCCAGCAGTCGATCGGCAGGAGGCAGGGCTTGAAGGGTCGGTTCGGCGAGGAAAATCAGCAACGTCCCGAGGCTGATCAGGATTGCGGTCATGCGAAAGATGACCTTGCTCGTGAAGCCGAAATGGGTCGAGCGGCCGATAAATCGCCGGGCTGCGTCCGCGACGATGATGAACCCCATCGCGCCGAAAATGCTCAGGACCGAAATGACCATGTTGATGGCGAAATCGTTCGAAAATCCCTCGAAGCTGTCCGAGTAAAGCGAAAAGCCCGCCGTGGAGAACGCCGATATCGAATGAAAGACCGCGCTCCAGAAGGGCTCTTCAACGTTCTGTGCTGCGAGAAGCGGGTAAAGGGAGGCGGCTCCCACGATCTCCGTCGCAAATGTAAAAAACACGACGGAGCGGAGGAAAAAGGCTGGTGACATATTCGCTGGTAGTGCGAACGCTGTGCGTGTCGTCTTTTCCTGCGTGTCGCTGAGCTGCGCCTGGATTGCAAGGAAGGCGAAGGAACTCATCGTCATGTAGCCGAGCCCACCGAACTGGATGAGCAGGAGGATAACCAGTTCGCCGAAGAAAGTGTAATGCGTGCCGGTGTCGACCGAGGTCAGACCGGTCGTTGACACGGCCGAGACGGCCATGAAGAGATTGTCCAAGACGGACACCGGTTCGCCTTCGTGCGACCAGGGAAGGCATAACAGGATCCAGCCGACGGACATGTAGAAAAGATAGCCAAGCATTAGAAGCTTGGCGGGGCCTGCCCGCTTGCGGGAGATGTCTGCGGTGGTTTCCTGGCCTTTTTTGATTTGTCGCAGCGATTCGATCGCCTGTTCGACGCTCAGCGGAACACGCATGATACTCTTCGTCCCATCCCAGTCTTTGAAAGAAGATAAAGGGCAGGAGACGTTTGGAAAGCGGGATGACGCCGCAATTCGATGGGACCAATTCCATTTTCAGTTGAAGAGGTCGCCTGGCTGCGCCCGGACTGCGCTCGGATGTCCATGGATATGCCGGAATTCACGATCCGTGGCCGCTTTTTGCGTCGCCGCTCTAAAGATATTCCCGATAGGTTTGTCGCGCTGCGCCAGCATGCTCTCATCCCACCGTACAAATGATTTGACCCTTGGGCCAATTCGCGCCTGACGCACAGCTCAGGCTTCCATCGGTCTTATACCGGCGGACCTTTGAAACCATCGGTTTCATGGGTCGTCGGCAGCCCGAGCGGCGTTTGAGCCGTTTGCCGGGCGTGGATTGACCCAACGGGTCAATTCATTCGTCCGGCGGTATTACGTCTGCGCAAAAAGAAATCCCCCGAGCTGTTCGCTCGGGGGATCAGGGCTTCTACTCAGGTTTGTCGTTCCTGGTCAGTTCGTCGAGCGGGGCACGATCACGATCGAAGGGCGTGAGCTGCCTCCGGATTGTCCGCTCGATGGGCTGGAGGCTTCGGAGCCGTTGCTGGCATCCTCTGATCCGCCACTGCCGGAAGCCTCGCTACCCGAAGACTGATTGCCTTCGGAGGCTTTGGCGTCCCCGGAACCGGCGTCCGAAGACGACTGGCCGGGGTCCATGGCGGTGCTACCCTCGTTTTCAGGCGTTTGAGTGGATTCGCCTTGGACGCCAGTCTTACCAGGGGACGATTGGTCGCCACCTTCGCTCGGCATTCCGGTGCCGGGATCGCCTGCGGAAGGTGCGTCGTCCTGCGTGTCGCTCTCCTGCATGGAGGTGCTGGGACGGAGCTGTTGCGGGTCAGACCCACTGGGGGCATCGACGCCGGTCGGGAATTCACCGGGAGGCGATGCTTCGCCAGGCGTTTCGGGCGGCAAGGCCTCCGTTGTATTGTCGATAGCGGATGGTTCTTCACCCTTCTGCGGATCCTGCTGGGACTTATACTCGACGCCCTCCCCATTGCCCTGTCCGCCATCCGGAGCCACCGATTGCTCGATAGCCGTTTCGCTGACTGGAGCGGGCTGCGGCTGCGGCTGGGTTTGGGTATCGGACCCAGTCTGGGCGACCGGAATCGCCTTGCCAAGAAGGATCGCCTCTTTCGGCGAAGGGTCCGGCACTTTGCCGTCTTCGGAGAGGCCGGCTGTGAAGGAGTGCATCAGCTCGTAGCCCTGAAGAGGCTGAGGTTCGCCGCGATGGCAGGTGCCGCAATGGACCTTGGCCGGATCACCGAGCGGGCCGAGACGTTCCGGCGGGAAGACGTCCTTGAGCGGCTCGATGTATTCGACGTTAATCTGACGGGACATGCGAATGCCCCAATAGGCGATCCAGCGGAATGGCGTCGACTGGGACCAGTCCCAGAAGGCGCGGGAGTTGTGGCAGTAGGTGCAGTTGACGCCGAGGGCGTTCGACTGCTGCATCATGAAAAGGTAGAGGTTCTCGGCGGTCTGCTCGAGCGCCACTTCCGCCTTGCCCGATGTGCTCACCAAAGGATCACGCGACTGGATGTTTGCCGTAGCCGGATCCTTCCCGAGGTATTTGGCATAAGGCACGGAGGGAAAGAACTGACGGATGGTCTTTGCTTCCAGATACCAAGGCCGCGGCTTACCCAGGAACTGGCTGCCGTCCGGCTCCTTCTGATCGTACCAGCTCTGCGCTGGCACGTTCTGGCCGCGATGGCAGGTGTAACAGGTGACGCCCGCAGGCGCGACGTGTTCCGGCCAGTTGGTGTTGATGTTACGGGTCATTTCAAGCATCTGGCGAGCGACGACCTTGGTGTAGACACTGTCCGAAGCAAAGCCTTCCTCGACATTGTGACAGTATTCGCAGCCCTGATCCGGCGATACCCACTCGGTGATCGCAAGCATCAGGCGAGTGAACTCGCCTTCGCTGAGATCTCCGAGCACTTCGACGTTTTCATAGGCTTCACTCGCCTTCAGTTCGCCCTCATAAGGCTCCGCCGGCGGCGGAGCCTCGGGGAGAAGCTCGTCGGGCTTTCTGTCCCCGTCCCTGAACTGGACCATCTCGATCGCTGCCGGCCCGGTCTCTTCCGCATCGATAGGCGGAAGCACCCAGGGCGGAACGGTGAGGACAATGATACCGGCGGCTAGGGCGAAGACGCCCAGGATTATGGGTGCGACGCGATGTTTGGGCGCCGCGCGTTTCTTGCGTTCGTTGCTCATTGTCCTGCCCCCGGAATAGCACCGCTGGGAATCGGGAAGTCGGGATAGACCGATGGGTAGGTCGGCGCGATTCCGTGCTTGACGCCCCACAGATACCAGTTGTCGACGACCGTTCCTGTGAGGAGGACGCCGATCGCGCCGCAGAAGGTCGTCAGGACAGCGAACCACCATGCCCAGCGGTGAATGGATTCATACGAGGCGTTGAAGCCCATGGTCCAGCGCCAGAAGAGGCCAGCACGTTCCGCTGCAGTGCCGCGATCGACGATTTCTTCCGCCTCACGCTCGCCACCGAAGCGAGACACCGCGAGAATGGTCGCGCCGTGCATCGCAAAGAGCATCGTCGAGCCGTAGAGGAAGACGATCGAAAGCATGTGGAACGGATTGTAGTACCAGTTGCCGTAAAGCACCGAGACCGACGCGGTCCAGTTCAGATGCGTGATCAGGCCAAAAGGCACCGCTTCCGACCAGGAACCCATCAGAATGGGACGGAAAAGACCGAGCGAAAGATAGAGGAAGATCGCCGAGGCGAAGGCCCAGCTCGTATGGGTGCCCATGCCGAGCGCCCGCGCCCTCGTATAGCTGCGGACCCACCAGAGGAGGATGGAGGTCGTCAGGAAGAAGCCGGCCAGGATCCACCAGCCGCCATCGCCGAGCGGAACGAGCGGATTGAGCCCGTATTTGGCCGGCGGCGGATCGAGGGAGAGGAAGGGAAGGTTGCGCACAAAGGCGTAAGGGTCCCAGCCAACCGAGGCCCACATGTTGAGGCCGATGATCTCGATGGCGATGAAGCCGAAGGCAAGCGAGAGCGCGCCGGACCAGCCGAGATAGAGCGGTCCAAGCTGCGGATCGCCGATCTTGCCGAGCCAGTAGCTAAAAGCATTCACCTGGATTCGCGGCACGTCGCTCTTCGGCAGAGAGACGCCTGGATCGAAGGGACCGCGAACCTGGGAGCGAAAATATATGGAGGAATAGTAGGCCATGGTTCACCCCCTCAGTAGGAAATGTTGCCGATAGCGGCAGGCGTTTGGAGGAAGAAGTCGAAGAAATACGGCCAGCCGCGATCCATGAACGGACCAGAAATGATGATGCAGATCGCGCTCCAGAACCCGGCGTTCAACGCAAAGAACAGTCCCAGCCGGTGGATGCCGTAAGGCCCTACGGAATAGGCGATGTAATCGCGGAAATAGGCGTTCTCGGTTTCGCCATACTTGACCGGTTCGCCCTTTGGCGGATTGACCGCACCAAGGATGACGCCTGCGTGAAGGCCGAGGAACATCGTCGTGGTGAAGAAGAACGTCACCGCAAGCATGTGCGCCGGGTTGTAGTGGAAGTGCAGGAACTGGTAGCCGACGTTCGAAACCCAGTCGAGATGGCTCATGATGCCGTAGGGAAAGCCGTGGCCCCAGGCCCCGAGAAGCAGGGGACGGATGACGACGAGCGAAACATAGGCGAAGACTGCGGTCGCATAAGCGATTGGAACGTGCCAGCCGATACCGAGCTTTCGGCAAATTTCGATCTCGCGCAAAGCCCAGGAGCTGAAGGCACCGACGGCGCAGATCGAGACGATCTGCCAGATGCCGCCCTCGTCGAGAGGGGCGAGACCAAGGCCGTATTTTATGGATGGCGGGTTGACCGAGAAGGCGAAGATGTTCGTCTCTGTGCCCTGACTGATATCGTAAAAGATCAGGAGAGAACCAAGGAGTGCGAAGAAGATCGCAGTGACGCCGAAAAAGCCGACGTAAAAGGGGCCAACCCAGAAATCGAACAAGTCGCCGCCGACGAGTGTTCCGCCACGTACCCTGTATTTTCGTTCAAATGACAGCATCGCCATGGCTGCTGACTCCCTCAAGCGGTGACATGCTTATTGGTTGAAAACCGGGGCCGACGGGGCGTCGTCGCCCCCGGTGAGATCAGCAGTCCGTCGTCAGACGATCTTGTGATCGAGGACGAGCGAACTCGACTGCTGTGCGCCGCTTTCAGCGGAGGGGTTCGCCAGCCAGTTGTAGCGGGCGGTGGACAGCAGGATGAAGTGGATGAGAAGAGCCAACACCAGAAGGAAGGTGAAGAGCCCGATCAGCGCGCGACGCGGATCGAAAAGTAACCAGATCTGACCCATAGGATTCGCCTCCGTTAGGTAAACATCGACAGCAGCGGATGAGCGATATCGAGGCTCGCCGCAACTTCAGGGGTCTGGAGCCACGGGCGCCAGATCCAGACGAGGATGTGGGCGATCACGGCAACCAAGGTGAAACCGGCGAAGGACTTCAGGAAGAGCGAGTTGAACTCGTTTGCTTCTCTTTCGGTCAGACCGGTGAGCGTGCCCGCGTCAGACGCGGTACTGGATGTATTGGACATTACCTTTCTCCGTTGTTTCGGATGCCTTCACGTCGCCACGTCCAACACAAAGACCTGGCGATGGAAGCTGGTCACGAGCGTCAGCGCATGAATGCGAAGGGCAGCACCGAGTGCGCCGTCTGGCGCGCGTCGGAGAGGACCGCGAAAAAGCGGCCACGCTCGAAGGGAAGCGGCCTCAGGGAGGCCGGCAGAAGGCGCGACAGGAGGGCTACCGCGAGAAAAAGCGGAAAGCTGAGGGCGTAGATCAGCCGATATTCACGCCGCTCCGACGAAAAAAGCGAAGGTGCTTGTCGGGTTGTCAGGCTCATCGGATATCCTCCTTGGCTGGTTGGTGATCGAGACGGGAAGGGGAGAGGCGGATCATCCGGCAGTCTCCTCTTCGCCGAGAATGGACGGGTCGAGATGTTTCAGCTCGACGGCGATGGCATCTTCGGCGAGCGCCCGGCGCTCGGCATCGTCGCGCCAGCGCTTGGCAGCCGAAATACGGGTGAGGATCGGCTCATTCGCCATCGCCCGCTCAAGGGCGGCGGAGGCTGCGCGCGACCAGCCGACACTCGATTTTTCCCGTGCGGGCGTAGCCGGTATCGCGTCCATTTCCGTGCCGAGCGGCAGGATGAAGAAGAGCGCGTCGAACAGGGAGTTGCAGACCTCCTGAACGAGATAGGTTGCGCCCGCATAGCCCATGAAGGGTGTGCCGGTGGCCCGCCGGATCGCGGCGCCCGGGAAGGAGGCCGGAATGAATGCGGATCGTCCGCCGGATTCGGCGAGGTACATGCGCTCGTTGTAGCTGCCGAAGATAATCAGGGGTTTCGTGTCCCTGATCTTCGCGCGGACCTCGTCGTTGAGTGTCTTTGCGCCGGCCTTGCGGGGAACGGCGAATTTGCAGGGCAGGCCCATCTCGTCTTCGAGGAACAGGCGAATACCACGGGCATGGGTTTCGTTGGCGACGATGCCGAAGCTCGCGGTGCCGAAGAAATCCTGGGTGACCGAGCGCCAGAGATCCCACAGGGGCTTGATCGTGGTGTGCTTCTCGCGCTCGATGAAGGGCTCGGGATCGAGGCCCGTCAGTTCGCCGAGCTTGCGCAGGAACGCGGTCGTCGAATGGAGGCCGATCGGCGCCTGGAGGTAGGGCTTTTCCAGGGTCTCGCAGAGCTGGCGGCCGAACTCCCGGTACATGCAGACATTGACGTCCGCATCGTCGAGTTTCGCCGTATCCTTCAGATGGCTGCCGAGCGGATAGACGAGATTGACCTCGGCTCCGATGCCTTCGACGAGACGGCGGATTTCGGCGAGATCGGACGGCATGTTGAACATGCCATAGGCCGCACCGACGATGTTGACCTTGGGCCTGGCGTCCGCCGCCTTCTCTTTGGTCCTGCGCTTCTTCGGCCCGTATTCGGTGTAGAGCCATTTCAACGCACGGTCCGCCGCCTGCCACTGATCCTCGTCGATCGTGCGCGGCAGAAAGCGCTTGAGATTGGTGCCTTCCGGCGTCACGCCGCCGCCGATCATCTCGGCGATCGAGCCGGTCACGACGACCGAAGGCTGCTTCGGATCGAGAACGGCATGGGCACGCTTCATGGCGCCCTCGGTGCCGGTCTGGCCGAGATTTTCTTCCGCAAGACCCGTGACGACGATCGGGAGCTCGTGCGGCGGGAGGGCGTCGGTGTAGTGGAGGACCGAGGTGACGGGCAGATTCTCGCAGCCCACCGGGCCGTCGATGACGACCTGCAAACCCTTGATGGCGGTAAAGACGTAGACGGCGCCCCAGTAGCCGCCAGCGCGATCGTGGTCGAGGACCAGCATCAGATGCCTCCCTCGCTGGATGCCACGCTGTCGGGAACGGCATCGAATTTCGACTTGGCGCGGATCGGCACGTCGTCGCGGCGAGAGACGGGCTTCTTCTTTTCGGGGGCGGTTGGCCAGACGCCGGAATTGTCGCCCGAGCCGACGCCTTCGAAGAAAGCCTTCATCGTATCGAAGCGGGCTTTCGAGCCAATGGCCGTGTTGATGACCTCGGCGAGAGAGCCGGCTCCCGCCGGACCCATCAGCGGACGGGCCGAAATGAGATTGGTGAAGTAGAGAGACGGTGTCCCGCTCTCCTTTGCCTTCTGGACGACCGGGGTCGTGCCGATGGCGAGATCGGGCTTGAACTCCTCGAAGGCCGCAAGATCGTCTTCCAGGGAGGCCCGGAACTTGACGTGAACGCCCTTGGCCTCGAGCCATTCGCGATCGTGATCGGACCATTTGGTGCGCGGGCAGGCGGTGCCGACATAGCGCAGGTCCGCGCCGCTCTCGACGAGGAGGCGCGCGACCAGCAGTTCGGAGCCCTCGTAGCCCGACAGCGTGATGCGTCCGTCGATCTTCGAGCCAGCAAGCGCTCCCTTGATCGCGGGGAGGATTGCGTTCTGGGCTGCCGCGATTCTGCTCGCCGGAACCGAGGCCGCATCGCCGATGCGAGCCAGCCAGTCAGCCGTGCCCTCGGCACCCACCGGTGCCGATCCCACGACCGGTCGGCCCGCCGTCTGAAATTCTCTGACAGAGGACGTATAGAACGGGTGGATCGCGGCCACGGCCGCACAATCCAGCGCGCCGTAGAGTTCGCGCCATTCGCGGGTCGGAACGACCGGACCGGCGGCAAGACCCATGGGCTCCAGAAGCTGGCCGATAATCATCGGATCGGCCGGGAACATCTCGCCGAGAAGTGCGATTTCCGGCTTGTCTGTCCCAGCGCGGTTCGGCCTTGAAACAGGGCCGGCCTCGGCTTCCTCGCGAGCACGCTTCAGCATGGCGCCGGCGAGAATGTCCTTTGCCTCGGCATGGGTCGGAACACCGAAGCCCGGAACGTCGATGCCGATGATCCGAACGCCGTCGATCGTCTCCGGCAACAGGCGCAGGGGCACGCCGGATGCGGTCGGAACGCACAGATTGGTGACGACGATCGCGTCATAGAGTTCGGGGTCCGCGAGCTCATGGACCGCGTCGCGTATATCCTCGAACAGCTTGCCGGTGACGAGCGTTTCGGACGAAAACGGAACGTAGCCGACGGTGCGGCGGGCACCGTAGAAATGCGAGGTGAAGGTGAGGCCGTAGACGCAGCAGGCCGAGCCCGACAGGACCGTTGCCGTGCGCCGCATACGCAGCCCGACGCGGAGCGAGCCGAAAGCCGGGCACATGGATTGCGGCTGGTCGTGGGGACCTGTCGGGTAGTCCTTGGCGTACTGGTCGAGCGCCTCGCTTGCGCCAGCCTTCTTCGCTGCCGCAAGCAGTTCGGACTTGCCGGCGTGACATCCCGCGTCGCCGTCCTTGGCCTGCTTGACGGATCCGGTGGACACCGGTTCGAGGGAGGACCCGGTGGTGCCGGGGCTTTCATCTCTCGAAAAATCTCTGGGTTCGAAATCCATTACGACCTCACGCGTTGTCGTATACGACTTCGAGGGTGGGCTTCGGCGTGATCGGCCGGCCCATCATGTCCTCCTGGCTCGCAGGCTGGAGGACAAAGTCGCGTCCCGTTTCCTCGTCGTCGAAAAGGCCGAGGAGGCCGTCTGCATCGAGCGGGGTCGGGTGAAGGGGCGGCGCGTCTGCGACGCCTGCGGCAAGCTCCTCGAACAGGGAGGCCCATTGGCCGCCGGGCCTGCCGACGATCTGGTAGTTCGCACTCTTCTTGCGGATGTCTTCGTCGGCGGGGATGGCGGAGAGAACAGGGATGCCGACGGCTTTGGCGAAAGCGGCGGCTTCACCCGTGCCATCGTCCTTGTTCACGACCATGCCGGCAACGCCCACATTGCCGCCGAGCTTGCGGAAATACTCCACCGCCGAGCAAACATTGTTCGCGACGTAGAGGGACTGAAGGTCGTTGGAGCCGACGACGATGACCTTCTGGCACATGTCGCGGGCAATCGGCAGGCCGAAGCCGCCGCAGACGACGTCCCCTAAGAAGTCGAGAAGGACGTAGTCGAAGCCCCAGTCGTGGAAGCCCAGCTTTTCGAGAAGCTCGAAGCCGTGGATGATGCCGCGTCCGCCGCAGCCGCGTCCGACTTCAGGACCGCCAAGCTCCATGGCGAAGACGCCATCGCGCTTAAAGCAGACGTCGGAGATGTCGACCTCTTCGCCGGCGGCCTTTTTCTTTGACGATGTCTCGATGATGGTCGGGCAGGCCTTGCCGCCGAACAGCAGCGAGGTGGTATCGGATTTGGGGTCGCAACCGATGAGAAGGACACGCTTGCCCTGCTGGGCGAGCATGTAGGACAGGTTCGCGAGGGTGAACGACTTGCCGATGCCGCCCTTGCCGTAGATCGCGATGATCTGGGTTTCCTTGGTGACCGGGCCGGAGGCCGGCGTGTCGACGGGTTCGTGTGCTTCGGCCCGGAGGGCGGAATGCATCTCGTCCTGACCCGATTTTGCTTCGGTTCTTGCGAGTGCGCTCATGCGCTAGTCCCCCATTCGATGATCATTTTCAGGCAATCGGCGTCTTCGAACGCCGTACGATAAGCGTCGGCGGCGCCACCCGGCCGAGCTGTGTGTGTGACGAGACCGGCGAGCGAGAGCGCCTTGCCGGCGACCATCCCAACGACCGCATCCATGTCCGTCTTTGCCCATTCCGCTGCGATCCGGATCGTCGTTTCGCGCATGAAGGCTGGCGGGAAGGCAAAGGCGAGGGGCTGCTTATAGAAGCCCGCGAGAACGATCTCGCTTCCTTTGCCGGAGCGTGAGACGAGGCTGTCGATGATGCCGGAATCGCCACTGACATCGATGATCGATGCATAGTCGCGACGGTCGTCGTCAGCGGGATCGACAACGTCGTAGCCAAGGGCACCATGATGGCGACCCGGATTGGTTTCCCATACGGTTGGGGTCCCGCCTTTTGCCGCCGCGATGCGGGCCGCGAGCCGGCCAAGGACACCGTGGCCGACGATCAGATCCGGAAGCGCGCTTCCGGCCATGACAGCATGATGGGCGGTGGCGGCAAGGGCGAGAAGCGTCGTCTCGACGCCGAACCCTTCCGGTACCGGCACCAGCTTCTCCGACCTGGCGACGAGATGGCTGGCCTGGGCTCCGAACAGCCCGTGGGCGTCGGTGAAACCGTGCGAGCCGGGAACGAAGACGCGGGTTCCGACGGCGGGCCCGTCCTTCGCCTCGGTGGAGATGATCCGCCCGATGGCTTCGTAACCTGGAACGAGGGGATAGCCCATGCCGGGAAAAGCCGGCATTTCGCCGGAAAAGAGCAGGCGCTCGGTTCCGGTTGAAATTCCTGACGCTTCGACCTCGATCAGCGCTTCGCCATGCTCGACAGGCTTGAGCCCGGTCGCCGCCAGGGCGATGGCTTTCGGCTGTTCGAATATGATGGCGGTGGTCTGACGCATTTCGAAATGGTTCCCTTCGAGATGTGTCAAGTTAACTGGACAGTTGCAAATGTCAATCGCGTAAGACACGTGGGTCGCTGCCTCACCCCGCAATTGCGGACATGGCGGATGTCGCAATGGGCATGCCCGTGGGAAGGCTCCGGATACGATTGAAGCCAGTCTTTTCCAGCATTTGCGCCAATTCCCGCGGCGTACGCGGCCGGCCGGTTCCCATGCTGTGTAAGTAGATATTGAAATAGGCGTCTCCGATGCGCGATCGGGCGCGTTCGTCGGCCATCGGTTCGGAGACGAGGAGGGTGCCCCGCACAGGGCGCAGGGCTTCGAAGATTCGCTTCAGCAGGGCGGACACGACCTCGTCGTCGTGATCGTGGAGAATGCGAACCAGCGTGATCAGATCGCATTCCGCAGGGATCTGCGCCTTGAGGAAGTCGCCGCCGTGGACGGTGAATCGATTTACATCCGGCCGTGTCTGAAGGGTTCGTCTTGCCAGATCAGCCACGGTCTCGCGGTCGAGGAGGTGCAGCTCGGCGGATGTGTTTCGGGCGGCGATATGGGTGAGAAAGCGACCGCTGCCGCCGCCGATGTCGAGGATGCGGGTATAGGGTGAGACGTCGAACACCCGGAGGGTTTCGGACGCGACGAGATCCTGGCTCGCGGTCATGAGTTGCGTGTAGCGCTCGGTCTCTGCGGTTGGTTTATCCTGATCGCCGCTCGCATAATCCCAAAGCTTTGCGAGCTCTCCGGCCCCGCGTTTTTCCAGAGCTTTCAGCGGATCGGCGAGATCGGCATAAAGGGCATCATGATGGCGAACCATCGCGGCAACACCCGGATTGGCTATGAGAGCGGCGCCTTGCGGGCCCAGCATGAAGCGCCCGTCCGGCAGCTTGTCGACCAGATCGAGAGAAGCGGACGCGGCGAGAAGGCGGCGCGTGGCGTCCTCCGGAAGGCCGATCTCTTGCGCTGTCTCGGCAGGCGTTGCGGGCCCCTTTGCCAGATACTCGAAGAGCCCGGCGCGGACGCCAGCTGCAAGAACCTGTGAATAGATGAAGCCGGCTGTGAGATCGAAGAGCTTCTGGGCCGAGCGGCGGGCGAAAAAGCGGCCGATCCCGAAACGCAAGGCATATTTGTGAAATCTCGGATCGAGCAGGACGCGGTTGCGGCGTTCCCGCCACCTGACGGCAAAGGGCTCTTTCGATCCGTTCAATTCAGGCCTCCGTTTTCGGTCGAGGTCACGGCCGGATGATGCCGGCCCGAATTGAATTGGACATGCGGGCATCAAAGTGTCAAATTAAGTTGACACTTTGCGCGACCTCTCGGGAATCCTTCATGGATGTCGTCATCATTGGAGCTGGAATAGGCGGTTTGACCGCAGCGGCGCGGCTCGCTGGCGGTGGCTTCAATGTGACGTTGTGCGAGCGTGCAGATCAAGCAGGCGGCAAGATGCGCCGCGTGGCGGTCGCCGGCAGCGAGATCGATGCCGGGCCGACGGTTTTCACCAAGCGACATGTCTTCGATGCGTTGTTCGCCGATTGCGGCGAGCGGCTGGACGATCACCTTGAGGTCGTCCCGTCCGAAACGATCGCGCGGCATGTGTTCGCCGATGGCTCACGGCTCGATCTCCACGTCGATCTCAAGCGTTCGGTCGCGGCGGTGGAGGCTTTCGCCGGCAAGGGGGCTGCGCGGGAATTCCAGAGTTTCATGGCGCGCTCGAACGATGTGCTCGAACTGCTCGATCCGATCTTCATGAGCGTGGAGCGGCCGGACAGCCCGCTCGATCTGACCGTGCGGGCCGGCCTGAAGGGCGCTTTGCGGATCGCAAAGCTTGGCGCGAACAAAAGCGTATGGGACGTTCTGACGAAGGAGTTCTCCGACCCGCGGCTGCGCCATCTTTTCGCGCGCTATACCACTTATGTTGGCTCTTCGCCCTTTGAGGCGCCGTCGACCCTGCGGCTGATCGCGGCGGTCGAGGCGCAAGGGGTCTGGCGTGTTGCAGGCGGCATGTCGCGCCTCGCCGAAGCGGTGGAGGGCCTGGCGAGGCGAAGCGGTGCTTCGTTCCGCTATGGGGCGGAAGTCTCTGACATTCTGACCGAGAACGGACACGCAACCGGCGTGCGGCTTGCCTCTGGCGAAGTGATCGCGGCCGATCTGGTCGTGGTGAACGCCGATGCCGAGGCATTGGCGCGTGGATTGTTCGGGGCGGACGTCGCCCAGGCTTTCGGCAAGGCGGCGACGCCGCGCGAGCGTTCGCTCTCGGCGCTCGGGATTGCTGTGAAAGCCAAAGTGTCCGGCTTTCCGCTTTCCCATCACACGGTTTTCTTCGCTCCCGATCCGATGCGCGAGTTCAGCGAGATTTTCAAAGAGCGCCGGCTGCCAACCGAGCCCAACGTCTATGTCTGCGCCGAAGATCGCGACGACAGCGCCGCGTCTCCGAACGGCCCCGAGCGGCTCTTTCTCATCGTCAACGCGCCGGCACTCGGCGACGATATCCAGGAATTCGATCGAAGGGAGGTCGAGAGATGCAAGAACGCGGCTTTGGCCAGGCTCCGGGCCTCGGGTTTGACGCTCGATTTGGAGGGGGGAGGGATCAGCCTTTCGACGCCCTCGGAGTACTCGGATCTCTTTCCGGGGACGGGCGGAGCGCTTTACGGGCAGGTCTCTCATGGGTCGACCGCGTCGTTCCAGAGGCCCGCCGCGCGCTCGAAGATTCCGGGCCTTTATCTTTGCGGCGGGAGCGCCCATCCGGGCGCGGGCGTGCCGATGGCCTCGCTCTCGGGAACCCTCGCGGTCAAGGCCATCATGAAGGACCTCGCTTCGATCAGCCGGTCGGGCCGGGCGGCTATGCCTGGTGGTATTGCGACGCGATCTCGGACGACGGCGCCTATGGCCTGACGATCATCGGCTTCGTCGGCAGCGTCTTCTCTCCATATTACAAGATCACCGGGCGCGGCCGGCCTGAAAACCACGTCTCGATCAACTGCGCCCTTTATGGACGCGGTGCGCGGCGCTGGGCGATGACCGAGCGCGGTGAAAAGGATCTGACGCGCGATGCCTCCGTGCTCTCCGTGGGGCCAAGCGCGATGGAGTGGGACGGCGACTGCCTGACTGTGACCATCGACGAGATCACGCCGCTGATTCCCAAGCGTGTGCGTGGCACGGTACGGCTCTATCCGGAAGCGCTGCAGCACAACCCGATGCCGCTCGACAGGGGCGGTAACCATTGCTGGTGGCCGATCGCGCCCTGCGCACGGGTGGAAGCCGAGTTTTCCGACCCGGATCTGTCCTGGCGTGGCAATGGCTATCTCGATTTCAACACCGGGGCCGAGCCGCTGGAGGACCGGTTTTCCCGCTGGAACTGGAGCCGCGCCTGTGTGCCTGGCGGTGCGGCGGTGCTTTACGACCTCATCGAGCGGGATGGCGGTGAGCTGACCCTTGCGATCAAGTTCGACCCCAAGGCGGATGTGACGGATTTCGAACCACCGGTTCTGAGGAAGCTGCAGACGAGCTTTTGGCAGATGAAGCGGACGACGCGCACCGAAGCACCGGACGACACGAGGGTGAAAAAGACGCTGGAGGACTCGCCCTTCTATGCGCGGTCTCTGGTGGAGACCAAACTGTTCGGCGAGCGAACCGTCGCAATGCACGAAAGCCTCGATCTCGACCGGTTTCGCAATCCGGTGGTGCAGACGATGCTGCCCTACAAGATGCCGAGGCGGTTCTGGTGAGGAAGAGAATGCGCTCTCGGCAAATTCGCGGATTTGGCTTGAGCCGGAACGCCCATCAACCCTCCAAGCGATGAAAGACAGCCGGCCACGAACCGTGTTGGCGGCGGGTGGTTAACCCGCCTCTCTGCCGTTCGCCGGCCAGGACAGGCCCCGGCGATCGGATCGTCGGGACCGACCATGGTGGCACCCTAGCCGAATCGTGACGAGCAATTTTTGGGACCCATCCAGCAAATTTAGAAATTTCAAATAGTTGACATGCCGCGCCGGGTTCTCGGGACGGAGCCCGGGAGTTGATTGTTTCATGGCTCTTTCCTGAATCAATTCAGTATCGCGAGAATGCTATTCACGACGGCGTCGGTCGGCTGAGGTTAGCTATGCAGTAACATATCGCATATTACGGTTGTGACCTGGCCTATCGAATCCTGATCGGTAGCTCGCCTTTTCTTCCTGCGGAATGGACGGATGATGCGGAAATGATGGTGGTCGTTGGATGCATCGTCGAGCTGCACAATCCGTGGCTCGTCTCGCTCGCCGCAGCCATCTGTGTATTCGGCTCCTGGGCGATGGTCCGATTGCTGCTGCGGGCGGCAAACTCGCCGCTTCTGGAGCGAAGCGCCTGGATCGTCCTGACCGCCTTCGTTGCCGGAATCTCGATCTGGTCTGTCCACTTCATCGCAATGCTGGGTTACGAGCCGGGACTGCCGATCGGGTTCGATCCGGTGCTGACGCTCGTGTCGTTGATCGTCGTTGTGGTCGGATCCGGGACGGGCTTCCTGATCGCCGCAGCGAGGCTCCCGTCAGCGCCCGCGATCGGCGGCGTCGTGGTAGGGTTGTCGACGGCTGTAATGCATTACACAGGCATGCTTGCCTACCGCGTACCGGGTATCGTCAGCTGGGACGAAACCTATCTTCTTGTTTCCATCATCTTGGCCTGCGCGCTGTCCGCTCTGGCGATGCACGTCTTGCTGCGAGGTCAACGGTGGAAGGTGCATGCTCACAGCGCAATCTTTTTCTTCTTTCTTGCCATCTTCGGTCTGCACTTCACGGGAATGACGGCCTTTCAGGTCGAGCCCTTGCTCGTGGATGGTTCCTATTCCAACCCGCAGGCTATCTACGCCCTTGCCCTTGCGGTCGCTTCCGTCGGCCTCATGGTCATCGGCGGCGGCTTTGCCAGCAGTTTTATCTATACGAAAGTGCGAGCGACCGCTGCGGATGCGCTCGCCAACATGTCGAACGGTCTCACGGTCCTCTCGGCGAACGGCACGGTAACCCTCGTCAACGATCGGGTGGGACAGCTTTTCCAACTCAAGCCAGGTGAGCTGAAGGTCGGCATGGAGTTGGAGCACTATATCGCGATGATCGGCCGACGCGCCGGATGGAATGGTGAACGGATCGAGCGGGTCATCGCCAATCACCGAGCCTGGATGAACGGGTGCGAGGTGATGCGCGTCGAACATAATTTCGACGATGGCACGGTCCTGAGCATCGCGTGCCAGCCCGTGGCGCGCGGCGGCGCAATCCTCACCTACGAGGACGTGACGGAAGCGCGCAACAGCCAGAAAACGATTGCCCATATGGCGTTCCACGACGCGCTGACCGGGCTGAAGAATCGGCGCATGTTCGCCGAGACGGTGGACGAACTTGTCCTGCATGGCAGCGCTGCACTGCTGATGATCGATCTCGACCGGTTCAAAGCCGTCAATGACCGGATGGGCCACCCAGTGGGCGACGAACTCCTGCGGCAGGTCGCAAGCCGCCTGGAAATCCTTCTTCAGCCGAACGAGATGGCCTTTCGCCTGGGCGGCGACGAACTGGCCGTTCTCACGAACAGGTCCACGAAGCGCGCATCGGCTCTGGCGCACGATATCATCGCCGCGATCGCGCACCCGTTCGAAATCGAGTCCCACTCGATCAGGATCGGCTGCAGCATCGGAATTGTTCAGGCCTTGGCCGGCAACGATGCCTCGGACCTCCAGCGCAAGGCCGATCTTGCCCTTTACAGCGCGAAGAACGCGGGCCGGAACCGCGTCGAGCTCTATGAGGAGGGCATGCTTGAGGAAGTGGTGCTCAAGTGCAGCCTCGAGGAGGATCTGGCCGATGCGATCTCCAACAACCAGTTCGAGCTCTGGTACCAGCCCCTGTACAGCCTTCCGGGCCGAAAGCTGACCGGCTTTGAGGCTCTTATCCGCTGGCGCCATCCCGAGCGTGGTCTCATTCCACCAAACGAGTTCATTCCGCTTGCTGAAAATAGCGGTCTGATCACCGCCATCGGATCCTGGGTGATCGACACCGCCTGCCGGCAAGCCGCTCTCTGGCCCGACGATATCTATCTCTCGGTGAACGTATCCGCCGTGCAGCTCCAGTCGGCTTCGCTGGCGATGCAGATCCGGCAGGCGCTGGACAGGTATTGCGTTCGCGCCTCGCGCATCGAGATAGAGATCACCGAAACGGCGATCGTGGAAAACAGCGAGCAGACCGCGCTGGCTTTGGTCGGGCTACGCGCAATCGGTGTCAGGATCGCCATGGACGATTTCGGGACCGGTTATTCGTCGCTCGTCCACCTGCATGAGTTTGAAATCGATCGCGTCAAGATCGACCGCAGCTTCGTTGCCGTCTCCGGTGAGGACGCAGGGGCAGCAGCGATCGTTCGCGCGGTGGTATCGATGGCGCGTGAACTCGGCATCGACACAACCGCCGAAGGCATCGAGACCGAAGCGCAGTTGCAGAACCTCCTCGATCTCGGCTGTGGCACGGCGCAGGGCTATCTGTTGGGGCGTCCACTCGAGATTGGCGTGGCGGACGCTCTCGTGAAAGAGTGGAAGGAAACGGCCGGGCTATCGAGCGCCGTGCAACATCAATGGCACACTGGCTGAGGCGGGGTGTGGCGTGCACCGCTCACCACGTTGCCGGACGCCGTCTCTCACTGTCCGGTCAGAAGTTCTCGTTGCCAGCCAGAGCCAAGGCCCGCTCCGCGGTGAGGCGATTGAGGCAGGAAGCCGTTTCCGGAAGACGGATGGTGCCGTCCTTGTTGAGTTCGAAGATGCGATCGCATTCGGCGTCCCGGAACGCGACCCAGGCGCGTTGGGCAGCGCGCAGGGTTTTTGCGGCTTCGCTGGTGGTGGAGTCCCATTCGGCGCGGTCTTTGTCGAGCTCTTTCGCGTCTGTCATACGGGCCTGATAGCGCTCGTTGAGGATCGCGTCCCATGCATCGGACTCCTCGGTGAGGCAGTCGGTCATCCCGTAAGTCGTCTGACCGTCAGGGCTTTTCATGCAGGCGTCGGAATAGGCGCCGATGCATTCGCGCTGGTCTGTTTCGGCAAATCGGGTAAGGCATGCGTCGATCGCGGCCTTTGCCTTGTTCGACGCCGACGCGGTTTCGGCGCCGGCACTGGATGCGAATAGGGTCGACGCGACCGACAGGGCGACGATCAGACGAAGCATGATGAGATCCCTCCAGAGCCCAGGCCGAATACGCCGGGACGAGAGGCTATATCGAGGGTGACTTCCAAGCCTTGTCAACTGATGGTGATGAGCGCCGGTATGCTTTATTTCGGCGCGGGCGCCGTGCGCCCCGATGGCGTTCGGCTTCGTTAAGGGGTCGGCCGCTCGTCCGCCCATTCGAGGATGACATTCGCGATCCGGTTCGGTGCCTCTTCGTGAGCGAGATGGCCGAGACCGTTCAGGATGCGGACCTCGCCACGTTCGACACGGGACGCGACGCGCTCGCTGACGTTGGTGGGGATTGCCTTGTCCCGGTCACCTGCAACGAGAAGAAGCGGCGTCTTCAGCTCGTCGAGCCGGGCGGCGAAGCGGTCGAGATCCCAATGGCTCATCATTGACAAGGTGCCGGCAACGTGACGACGATCCTGAAACAGGCGGGCGTAGAGGGACTTTCCCTCCGGGCTCAGAACGGAGCCCGTTCCGTCGAGAAGTCCGGAAACCGCCTGTTCGCTTTTTGCCCGATAGGCGAAGAAGCGTGGAACGATGGGGTTGCGGTAGACCACTTTCGCGATTTTCGGAAAGAGGCGACCGGCAAGACCCGGAAAGGGCAGAAGCGCGCCATTCAGCGAGACGATGCGGTTTGGCGAGAGGCGACCGTCCAGGGCCATCTCGATGCCGATGACCGCGCCGGCCGAGTGGCCGACGACGATTTCGGGCTTGATCAAGAGCTTCTGCAGAAGCTCGGCATGCATCGAGGCCATGGTCTGCAGGTTGAGGGACCGCGAGGGCCTGTCGGAGAAGCCGAGGCCTGGGCAATCGGCCATGACGACCTGATGCGTCTCGGCGAGGATCGGCGCGAGACCGCGGAAGGAGTGTGTCGAGGCGCCCGTGCCGTGAATGAGCATGATGGCCGGGCCTTCGCCCATGATCTGGACATGCCATTTTATGCCAGCGGCGGAGACCGACCGGCTGTATTCGCTGAGGGGCCAGTCGGCCGGGGGACATCCACCGCTGGTTCTCATGGCCGGACTTTCTTGGTTGGATCGGAGGCGACGGCATCGGCAAGGGTCGTCGCATCTCCATTCGGGAGCGCGAGATAGCGTCCGCCGAGCATCTCCGCGAACTCGCGGGCATGGGGGCCGGGGCGGAGCGAAAAGTCGATGACAAGGCTGGCAAATCCCTGGGCGCGAAGGTGACCGGCCTGCGCCCGGACATCATCTTTGGCGGCTGAACGGCCGGCCATCCCGTCGATACCGATATTGGCCTTGCCGTCGGTCAGGAAGACGATGAGGGGCGTGCGCTCCTGTCGTTCGGACTGGCGGGCGAGATCGGCCGCGAGTGCGATGCCTGAGGCGAGGGGCGTGCCGCCGCCGGCCTTCAGGCCGGCGAGGGCACGGCGGGCACGGGTCAGCGATTTGGTCTCCGGCAGAAGCGTTTCGGCACCGGTGCCGCGAAAGGCAACCATCGCGACGCGGTCCCGCCGGCGATAGCATTCGGCCAGAATGCGCTCGATCGCGCCCTTGGCTTCGGATAACCGTGCAAGGGCGGCGGAGCCGGACGCATCGACGACGAAGATCGTCGCGGTTTCCCGCCTGGCCTGAAGGCGGCGAATGCGGATATCGCTCGGCATCAGGATGACGGGGCGATCCGTGAGGCGCGCGAAGCGCTGCCGGCGAAAACGCTGCCAGGGTAGGGCGGCCGTCAGGGTGGCGGAGATGTCGAGCGGGCCGCGATCTGGATTGCCAGCCCGGCTGCCAAGCGGCCGGCCGCGTGCGCCACCGGATTTGGCGGCAGCGCCCCTGCGAGCGGTCCTGCCGGCGCCACGCTGGTTCCCGACCATTGCCGAGAGCTGTTTCAGGAGATCGAGCGGAAGGGCGACATCCTCAGACCGAACCTCTGTGTCCGGTTCGCCGTCGGGGGAGGTATCCTGATCATCTTTGGATTCATCCGGCCTGTCTTGCTCCGATGGGTCGTCGGGCTCTTGCGGCGGCGTATCGTCGTTCGAGGCGCCGGGATGATCGTCGCTCTCGTTCTCGCTTTCCTGCTCAGGCGACTGCTCATCGAAGCTCGGGGCCTGCCGTGCCCGGGGTGCCAGAACGAGGCGGCATGCGAGGAGCACATGCTCGTCCGCAATGTCCTGGGCACCGTCCATCGCAGCACAAGCGCGGGCGGTGTCGAGCGCGAGGAGCGGTGCCCTCAGACTTGGAATGGCAAAGGCGGATGCCGCCTCGCACAGGGTCGCGATCGCGCGCTCGGAAACGGTGACCGCACGTGTATCAAGCCGCTCGGCCGGAGCGCTCATGCCAATCTCGATGGCGAGATCATCGTCTTCGGTGTCGGGCCGGGACAGATCCAGCCACAGCCCAAGCCGGTCGGAGAGTGCGTCGGGAAGGGTCTCGTCGCCAATCCCTTCGTCGAAGGCGAGGACCGGCCGCGCGGTATCGAGATCGGCGAGGAGCTGGGCCGCCTCGGCCGCGCCATAGCGATCCGTGCCGGTAAGGATCAGCGGGCAGGTCTCTTCGCCGGAGGGCGGTTCGTCCCGAAAGCCCGCGAGGGCGGACACGCTAGAGCGCTGCGAGGAAAGCTGCCGGATGTCCCGCTGGGCGAGGTATCTGGCGCCGGACCAGGGGCCCGATCGACGAAGTTCGGCAAGAAAGGCATCGCGAAGAGGCCCTGGTTGGCTTCGAAGAACGATGCCGATCTCCGGGCGTGCATTGAGGACTGCGATCGCCGCCCGGTGCAAGGGCGACAGGCGTGCGCGTTCCCTGAACCGATCGTCCATCAAGCCGCATCGAGCTCGGCAAGAGCGCGTTCGATGCGGACGTCGGAGCCGGTTTCCTCCAGCGGGTTGCGGCGCAGGCGATGGGACAGCGCGAAGGGCGCGAGTTCGGCAAGGTGCTGGAAGCTGACCTGCGTCTCGCCTTCGAGGCTCGCGAGCGCGCGTGCGGCGCGAACGAGCGTGAGCTCGGCGCGCAGGCCATCCGTCTGAAGCGAGATGCAGAGCTGGGCGGCCTGTTCGAGGATGCGATCGGAGACCGTGACGTGCGGCAGATGCCGGCGGGCGTCCTGAAGCTTATGGCGCAGCGTGTCCTCGGCTTCGGCGCTCTCTGCGAGAAACGCTGCGGGGTTGCGCTCGAACCGGTCGCGCGCCTTCACCACGGCAATGCGCGTCTTGACGTCCTGCGGGGTGGTGACGGTGACCGACAGGCCGAACCGGTCGAGAAGTTGTGGGCGAAGTTCGCCTTCTTCCGGATTGCCGCTGCCAATGAGGACGAATTGCGCGGGATGGCGGACGCTCAGCCCCTCGCGCTCGACGACGTTCTCGCCCGAGGCGGCGACATCGAGGAGAAGATCGACCAGATGATCTTCAAGGAGGTTGATCTCATCGATATAGAGAAAGCCGCGATTGGCCTTGGCAAGAAGACCCGGCTCGAAGCGTCGCTCGCCGGTGAGGAGCGCGTGCTCGAGATCGAGACCGCCGACGATGCGATCTTCCGACGAGCCGAGCGGCAGATCGACGACAGGAACGGACGCCTCAACCGTTTCCGGTGTCTCGCCGGCCTTCAGCTTCGCGCGGCATTCCGGGCAGAGCCGATCCTCGCGCGCAGGATCGCAGCGATAGGGGCAGTCGTTGGCGGAGAGTCGAGGCAGAACGGCGGCGAGGCCGCGCAAAGCGGTCGACTTCCCCGTTCCCCGATCGCCGAAGGCGAGAACGCCGCCGATGGCCGGGTCGATTGCGGCAAGCTTGAGCGCCGTCGTGAGGTCGCTCTGGCCGATGATGGCGGTGAAGGGGAAGTGACGTTTCATGGAAAAGGACGATACTTGATGGTGTTGCCGCGTCAAACGGGAAATGCGGACAAGGTGCTGGATCGTCAAGGAACATTGCGCCGGAAGAACGTGGCGGCTATTGCGGGAAGCGAACGAAACGAGAATCGTGGCGAGCGGCTTTCCCTTGGAATTTTCACCTCAGCAGGATGCGGCCCTCAAAGCCGTTGCCGAATGGCTGGAGAATGGCGATAGCCCGGTCTTCCGGTTGTTCGGCTATGCAGGGACCGGCAAGACGACTTTGGCGCGGCATTTTGCCGAAGGCGTCGATGGCGCCGTGCAGTTCGCGGCCTTTACCGGCAAGGCGGCCCAGGTGCTTCGCTCGAAAGGCGCAAAGAGCGCGCGAACAATCCATTCGCTGATCTATCGGCCGAAGGGCGAGGAGCAGGTCGAGGACGAGGGGACCGGGACGGCCCGGGTCTCGCCGACCTTTTCTCTCAACCGTCAGAGCCCGGTCGCCAAGGCCAAGCTCGTGGTGATCGACGAATGCTCGATGGTGGACGAGGCGCTCGGCCAGGACCTCATGTCCTTTGGAACGCCGATTCTGGTGCTCGGCGATCCGGGACAGTTGCCGCCGGTTTCGGGCGGTGGCTTCTTCACCGATGCCGAGCCGGATTTCCTTTTGACGGAAATCCATCGACAGGCGCGGGACAACCCGATCGTGCGGCTGGCGCTCGACGTGCGCGAGGGCAAGCAGATCATGCATGGCGATTACGGGACCGTGCAGGTGATCGGCAAGCGCGAGGTGGAGCAGGCCAGGGTGCTGGCGGCCGATCAGGTGCTGGTGGGGACCAACAAGACGCGGCGGGCCTATAACCGGCGGCTTCGCGAGCTGAAAGGCTTCACCGACGAGCTGCCCATGGTGGGCGACAAACTGGTCTGCCTGCGAAACGATCCGCAGAAGGGACTGCTCAACGGTTCGCTCTGGCAGGTGATGACGGCGAGCAAGGAATCGGTGAAGCCGGGCATCAACCTCATCGTGAAACCGGATGACGACGACATCGACAAGGGTGCGGCGAAGATCCGGCTCTTGAAGGCGGCCTTCGAGGACGCCGAGGCGGACATTCCCTGGGCGACGAAGAAGCGGTTCGACGATTTCGATTACGGCTATGCACTGACCGTCCACAAGGCGCAGGGCTCGCAATGGGACGACGTGATGCTGTTCGACGAGGGCTGGGCCTTTCGCGAAACCCGCGAGCGTTGGCTCTATACGGCGATCACGCGGGCCGCGAAGACGCTGACCATTGTCAGATAGGTCAGGCGAGCGCCGGCTTGCGGTTCTTCAGGACGGTGGCGAGTGCCATGCCGGCGAGCATGGCCGGAAGAAAGACCAAGGTTCCGGGCGCTGCGAGCGGCATGGCTGTCCAGGCCGGGCCCGGACAAAAACCGCCGATTCCCCAGCCGATGCCGAAGAGGGCTGCGCCCGTCAGTAGCGGCGCGTCCACATCGTTGCGGGTCGGCACCTGAAAATCGGTCAGAATGAAAGGGGCCTTGCGCCGCCAGACGAGGCGGTAGCCGATGAATGTCGTGAGCGCCGCGCCGCCCATGACGAAGGCGAGCGATGGATCGAACGTGCCGAAGACATCGAGGAAATTGAGGACCTTGGCGGGATTGGACATGCCCGCGAGGATGAGGCCGAGACCGAAGAGGAGACCCGAGAGAAAGCCGAAGAAGAGACGCATGATGTGTGTGTCCTCACATCGCGTGACGCAGGATGAAGACGGTGACGCCGGCAAACGCGATGAATGTGAGGACGGCGACAAGCGAGCGTGTGGAAAGTCGCGCGAGGCCGCAGACACCGTGGCCTGAGGTGCAGCCGGAGCCGAGTACCGTGCCGGCCCCGACGAGGAGGCCGGCGAGGGCCATCGCGGGCAGATTGTCAGGAACGGTCTGTCGGATGTCCTCACCCGTGACGAGCAGCGTGACGATCGGCGCTGCTACGAGGCCGAGGACGAAAGCGAGCCGCCAGTCCCAGTCATCGCGGCGCATGGGAAGTGCGCCGGTGGTGATGCCGGAGATGCCGGCGATGCGACCAAACAGCGCCATGACCATGACGGCCGAAAGACCGATGAGGATGCCGCCAAGCGTCGAGGCGAGCGGCGTGAACGGTGTGATGGTGTCGAGGGGCATGGCGGGATCCGAAAGTGCGCTTGCGGGCGTGCCTTCAGATAGAAAAGGAGAGGGCGTTCACCAAGTCCCGATCAGTTGCGGGTGCCGGTCCAACGGTTCTGATTGTCCGAGCGGCGTCCGAATTCCGAGCGGCGCGGTGCGGTCGATCGAATCGGCGTGAGGAGATCTGCCGAGGTCGGTTGCAGGCTCGGCGTCTGAGCCATCGGCTTCGCCTCCCGGCCGAAATGAGCCGCCGCAGCTTCCGCCGTCAGGCGATCATAGTGGTTCCTCGCGATGGCGAAGGCACTCATGTCGGATGCGATGGTCTTGTCTACGAACATCAGGACCGTCATTGCATCCGCGGTCGAGAGATCGAGGGCCTTCAGGGCCATTGAGAGGGCCGGCAGATTGTCGGGCTCGAGCAGAGCCTGGGCTTCGCTCGCGGAGAGCGACAGGTTTGTGGCGAGATATTCCAGAAGCAGAGCGCGATCACGGCTCTGGGCAATCTGGATGATTGGCCTTGGAGCCTTTTTCGGCGCAGCGGGACGGGCAGCGAGAGCACGCAGGGTCGCCCGGGCGTCCGCAGCTGTACGAGCCGTGCGGTCCGGATCGTCATCTGTCTTGCGCCGATCGGCGAGGGTTTCAAGATCACGCATGGAGATCGGCGAGGCTTCATCCGCGCCTTCGCGAGACTGATTATCGGCATCGGCTCCCTCAGCCGATGATGCCGGATCGTGTCCGATCAGGCTGGCGATGCTTGCCGGGACCATCGGGTGGGCGGACAGGAGCGAGGCGATGTGAATGCGCGTATCGCTCGCCAGATGGTGCCAGAGCGGTTCCAAGAGACGGGCATAGGCGTCTTTCTGGCGGGAGGAGGGCGCTGCAATCGAGAGAAAGTTGAGGCTGGCAGCCATCGCGATGGCGTCGTAGCCTTTCGCCGAACCACCCTTTTCCAGGGACCGGTAAAGGTCTGGCAGTTGGCTTCGCATCCGATGCTCCGATGGTTTCCCGAAGGTTTCGATGAAGTTGAGAATGCCGTAAGAAGTCTTGCCGCGCCGTTAAGCGGCATGGTTAACGCGATGATTAAATTTTGAGGAATTCCAGCGAAAACCCCTGAAGCGCAGGGCTTCGCGTCAAGCGGTCGGGTAGAGGCCGGGCTGTGGGAACGATTTGGCGCTTAGCTGTCCCGATCGGGACGGGCCGCCGTTGCAGTGGGACGGATGTCGATCGGAAGACAGGCGAGGGTGCGCAGGAAGCTATCCGCGGCCGCGCGCTTGCTCTCTTCTTCGATCAGCACTCGAACGGTCACATAGCCGCGCATGACATCGACGATGACCGGAAGGGCCGGGCTTTCCTCCAGGAGAGCGGTCGTGCGCACCTCATCGATCTGGTCGGCGGTGCCGATGACGAGATTGACGATGCCATCGATCGCGGCGCGATCGTTGATGGAATAGATGTTGCTGCCCTGGCTGTCGTAGATCGAGGCGGACCAGAAGTTATCGATCGTGCCGTTGGCGGTGATCTCGACAGGGCCCTCTGCAAGTTCGAAGCGGCAACTCGCGACGATGAAGGCAGGATCGGTAAAGGCGAAGCGCTCGCGGGGCGAGCGGGCAGAAGGCTGTGAAGGCCCGGCGGGCGCGTCGTTGAGCGGATTGATACGCACGACCTCGAAATAATCGCCAAGCGAGGAGAGGCGGCTCCAGGCGCTGTTGTCGGACAAGCGCGGAATCATGAAGACGATCGCGATATGGACAAGACCGGCACCGACCAGGCCGATCAGGAGTGCCAGGAAAAACCTACCCATCGTCGCGGCATCCTTCGAGCTGGATCGAGGGCATGGTGAGGCCGGCAGCACCCGTTATCGCGCTCGCTGGCGTATCGTAGAGCGCGAATGTGAGGCGATAGGGACCCGTGCTATCGGTCGCGAGCCAGTTGCCCGAGCGTGGTTCGGGCCCGACGGCGATCTCAAAGCTGTTGTCCTCCCTCCGCAGGAGCGAATTCGAGGTCAGCCAGCCGGGTCTCCCCGTCTGGGGAAGGTCGAGGCGCCCGGCATCCGAATGGGCGGACAGCGTGAAGAACCGGGCGGCGGGCGTGCCGCCTTTCAGGCGGTATGAGCATTCGAGGCGCAAGCGGCGCCCCTGATCGTCATCTTCCGCCTGGAACACGATGCCTTCGCCGCCGCCAAGGGTCAGCTGCGCCAGCTTGGCGAGGCGGGCTTTCGCGTACGGGTCGGCGGAACGGGTGCCGACGAGCGGGCTGGCCGTCCACGGCCCCAGCTCGACCGAATCGAAATTGGTGCCGCCGTCGATCGCGAGCTTGGCCGTCCAGCCGCCGAGACCAAGCGCGATCGCAATCGCCAGAAGTGATGCTGAGAGGAAACGCATGACTGCTTAAGATCGATCTCGGCTCGCTGCGCGCGGTTCCGTTCTAGTTTTCAACGGTCTGAGGCGCAGCGTTCGCGGCGGCAAGAGGCGTTGCGCTGTTCGACGAGGCTGAAGCCACCTGGTCGTTCGTCATGGGCTGCAGCGCTTCGAACCGCTCGTTAATCTTCGACAGCACGTCTTCCGATTCCACCGTAAGCCCTGTCTGGCCGGAGGCAATCAGCGGATTGTCCGACGACTCGGTGACGTTTCGCTGGCCCTTCGGGAACGGATTTTCGATATACGGGATCGGCTTGAGCGCAATGTTCTGGTGAGCCGCTTCCATGAACCGTTGCCAGGTCATGGCCGGCAGCGAGCCGCCCGTCACGCGGTTTGTCGGCCGGAAGCTGTCATTGCCATACCAGACGGCGGCGCTGAAATTGCCCGTGAAGCCGACGAACCAGCCATCGCGATAGGACTGGGTCGTTCCGGTCTTGCCGCCAGCCCGAGACATGGAGATCTGGGCGCGGCGGGCCGTACCGTTTTCGGTGACGCCGACCAGCATGTCGTTCATGTTCTTCGTGGCGTCTTCGGAGAGAATACGCTTGCGAACTGGAAGGTCGCGGCGTGCATCCCACACAATACGGCCTTCGGAATCAATCAGCTGATTGATGGCATGGCGTCGCGGCGTGAATCCGCCGTTGGCGAAGGTGGTGTAGGCAGTCGCCTGATCGAGGACCGTGACCTCCGAGGTTCCGAGCGCCATGGTCTTGTCGCCGCGAAGTTCGGACTCGATGCCCATTTCGTGGGCGAGCTTGACTGTGTTGTCGAAGCCGACCTTCTGGTAGAGGCGCACCGCCGGAATATTGAGCGAGCGGGCGAGGGCGTTCTGCAGCGTGACGCGGCCGGCAAAGGAGCGACCGTAGTTCTGCGGTGCCCAGTTTCCGATGCGCAGCGGGCTATCCATGATGGTATCGCTCGGCTTCATGCCCTGCTCCATGGCTGTCGCGTAGACATAGACCTTGAACGAGGAGCCCGGCTGGCGCAGAGCGCGCGCGGCCCGGTTGAACTGGGACTCGCCGTAATCGCGTCCGCCGACCATGGCGCGCAGGCTACCGTCGTCCGACAGAACGGCCATTGCCGCTTCCTCGACATCGTAGCTCTTGCCGAACTGGCGCATGTGATAGTCGATCGACTCGTCCGCCAGCGCCTGGAGCTTCATGTCGATCGTGGTTCGGGCGACGAGATTGCGGGTGCCGAGCTTGTTTTCGCGGACGAGGCGCTGAACTTCCTCGAACGCGAAGTCCAGAAAGTAATCCGGCGACTGACGCTGCGAGCGATCCACCGCCGCTGCCGGCTTGCGGCGTGCCGCGACGACCTGGCCCTCGGTCATGAAGTCCGCCTGAACCATGTTCGTCAGGACTTCGTTGGCACGTGCGCGGGCTGCCGGCAGGTTGATATGAGGGGCATATTTCGCCGGGGCTTTGAACAGGCCGGCGAGCATGGCGGACTCGGCGAGGTTCACGTCACGGATCGACTTGTCGAAGTAGAACTCGGCTGCCGCCGCCGCGCCGAACGTGCCGCCGCCCATATAGGCGCGGTCGAGATACATCGCGAGAATCTCGCGCTTGGTGAGGTTCGATTCCAGCCAAAGCGAGAGGAAGGCCTCGTTGACCTTTCGTTCAAGAGACTGCTCGGGCGAGAGAAAGACGTTCTTGGCGAGCTGCTGGGTGAGCGTGGAGCCGCCCTGAACGACGCCGCCCGCCCGCGCATTTTCGCCCATGGCCCGGGCGAGGCCAAAGAAATCGATCCCCCAATGTTCGAAGAAGCGCCGGTCCTCGGTGGCAAGGACCGCCTTGATGAACTGATCGGGAAGCTCGTCTATGGGAACGGCGGCCGCGCGCAGAATGCCGCGCTGGCCGATTTCGTTGCCCTTGCGATCGAGGAAGGTGACCGAGAAGTCGGCTTCTTCCGGCAGACCCTTTTGGGTCATCTTCATAGCGGGCTGGGCGAGAACCAAAAGAAGGATGAACCCGGCAACACCGAGTGTGAAGCCTTCACCGGCAAGTTCGAAGACTACGCGGGTGAAGCCGCGTGCGCGCAGCCGCCGCGACTGGATCGTGACCGTTTCCCAGAAGCGGGAGAAACCGTTCCAGAGCCGAAACATCGACGAGTCGATCCAGGCATCGACCTCGATCAGCCGCGATGGGCTCTTGTGAGAACGTTTGGCTTCGGTTTTGTCTGCCACGTGTCGATGCCGCCGTTGATCATGATGCCGGACAAGTCGACGCAATCGCGTGCGACCATTTCAAAAATTCCGTGCGTCCCCTTACTTTATAATCAAGGACGTAAAAAGTTGCGACACAAATCCAGAGAAATCAGCCATGCGTGATTCCGGCAACAAACCGTTTTGGCGGGAAAAAACCCTCGACGAGATGACCGAAGCGGAGTGGGAATCCCTTTGCGATGGCTGCGGGCGGTGCTGCCTGAACAAGCTCGAGGACTACGACACTGGCGAAATCGCCTGGACGAACGTCGCCTGCACGCTGCTCGATGGCCAATCCTGCCGGTGCAGCGACTACGAAAACCGGCAGGCAACGGTGCCGGACTGTGTCGGGCTCAATCCGCGCACCGTGCGCGAGATCGGCTGGCTGCCGCCGAGCTGTGCCTATCGTCTGGTTGATGAGGGGAAAGACCTCTACTGGTGGCACCACCTTCTGTCGGGAAGTTTCGAGACGGTGCATCAGGCCGGTGTTTCGGTGCGCGGCCGAACGGTGAGCGAAGAGGGCATGGAGCTGGACGAATTCGAGGATCATATCGTCGACTGGCCGGAACAGGATCCCGGTGCCGGAAACAAGCTGGTCGCAAAATATGAAAATAATCCTTGACACCGTCACGGTCCTCGGATAGGTAAAGGGCACAGTCGGAGAATTGGGAAAGGCGGAGCGGAATGCTTCGCCTTTCTGTGTTTCGATGGGTCTTTTCGCGGAAAATCTGGGGTAAGCTGGCGTGAAGCAAACAACAGCGGCGCGCGGGGGGACCGGCGTGTCTCGACAAAAGAGCTCGGTCGCGGAGCGGTTGATCAAGCTGCTAATGGCCGAGATCGCCGTGGTCGAAACAGATAATGAGGAAAAAAATCCTTCATCAGCCAAGTCGGACGCTCCGAACCGGGAGAGGAGCGGGAAGGAGCGGGTCGACATGATCGCGCAGATGACGAGGACGCTGGAAAAGCTGATCGACCTGAAACGCGCGGAGGCAGCAGAGGAAGCGGGCCGAGAGGGTGATCCGGCCGAAGCCGAGCGCCTTTCGAAAGAGCTCGTCAGGCGTTTGCAGGTCCTGGATCGGAAACGACGGAGCATCGAGGCTGCGGCATCCGATCCCAAGACACTCTCGGGGCAGGGCAGCGCAGCCGGCTCAACTGGCCAAACGACCGAAGCCGTTACCTCTGCGGCCGGTTCAGAGCCGAAATGACACTGGACGCGCTGCTCGAGGGTGCAACTTGGTCGAGCGACCCTGCCGAGCGAGAGAGGCAATACTGGGCTGCCGTGGAGCAAGCGGTTCGCGAACAGCCGCTTGCGGTCATCAGGGGGATGATGCCCGAATGGTGGCGCGTTGCGCGATCCGAGCAGCTGCCGCCGCGCGAGGCATGGCGCCATTGGCTGCTGATCGGCGGGCGCGGTTCCGGCAAGACGCGGGCGGGCGCGGAGTGGATCACCGGGCTTGCCTTCGGTCTCGCCCCCTTCGCGAGCGAGCCGCATCGCCGGCTCGCGCTTGTCGCCGAAACGCTCGCCGATGCGCGGGAGGTGATGATCGAGGGCGAAAGCGGGCTCAAGGCGATCTGCGGCTTTCCAAGGCCGGTGTTCGAGGTGGCGCGAAGACGCCTTGTTTTTGCCAATGGCGCGACAGCAAAGATCTTTTCGTCGGAGGACCCGGACTCGATCCGGGGATATCAGTTCGATGCGGCCTGGGGAGACGAACTGGGCAAATGGGTGAAGGCTGAGGAGAGCTTCGACAATCTGACGCTGGCCATGCGGCTTGGACGCCAGCCGCGCGCGCTCTTTACGACGACGCCGCGCAATGTGCCGGTCCTGAAACGGCTTTTGGTCGATCCTCAGACGTCGATGACCCGGATGCGCACCGGCGAAAACGCGGAGAATCTCGCGCCCGGCTTTCTGGAAGCGATGGCACAGCGCTACGGTGGAACCCGGCTCGGGCGACAGGAACTGGATGGCGAACTGCTGGCCGATCGCGAGGACGGGCTGTTCGAGCGCTCGCTGATCGAGGACGGCCGGGTTTCGGCGGCCCCGCCGCTGAAGCGGATCGTCGTGGCGGTCGATCCGCCGGCGACATCGACGAAAAGGAGCGATGCCTGCGGGATCGTTGCGGCGGGCAAGGATGCGACCGGCGTTATTTATGTCGTTGCTGACGAAAGCCGTCAGGGCGTGAAGCCGGAACGATGGGCGCGCTCTGCGGTGTCGCTGTTCGAAAGACTGGAAGCGGACAGGATCGTCGCGGAGGTGAACCAGGGCGGCGACATGGTGGAAGCCGTGCTTCGCAATGTCGCGCCAGATGTGCCCTTTCGAGCGTTGCGGGCAACACGCGGGAAATGGACGCGCGCCGAGCCGGTCGCGGCGCTTTACGAGCAGGGGCGGGTCCGCCATGTCGGCGCGTTTCCCGAACTTGAAGATGAGATGGCGGACTTTGGAGCCGATGGGCTGAGCGACGGACGCTCGCCCGACAGGCTGGATGCGCTGGTCTGGGCGGTGACGGCGCTGACCGGCGACGAGGCAAGCCCAAGGGTGCGGAACCTTTAATACGACATCCGTGCGATCGCTTCGCGGTGACGGACTTGCATGGTGCTCAAGCGCCGCGCGTGCCCGGTGCGACGGCCCCACGGGCTGACTTTCAAGACAATCGAACTGAGGAGAAGGCCGATGGGTCTGACTTCGACGCTTGCAGCCTTGTTTGGCGGCGGCGCCCGAACGCATGGCGAAGAGGCGGCGGCTAAAGTGGGGGAGGCGAAATCCGCGAGCCTTGGTTTGAGTAGCGGCGCGTTCCTGCTGACCGGACCTGTCGGCGGGACACGCGGTTCGAAAAGCTACGAGGCCCTCGCGCGAGCCGGCTTCATGGCCAATCCGGTGGTTTATCGCTCCGTGCGCCTGATCTCGGAGGCCGCAAGCGCGATCCCTCTCGTTCTCCATAAAGGTCAACAGGAGTTCGGTGATCACCCGGTGCTGGATCGGCTCCGGCGGCCGCATTCGGGGCAGGATCGGGCAAGCCTCTTCGAAACCCTGTGCGGGCATCTGCTGCTTGCCGGAAACGCCTATCTGGAGGCGGCCGGCGAGGTCGCGGCGCTCTATCCGTTGCGCCCCGATAGGATACGAACCATTGCCGGCGCGGATGGCTGGCCGGAAGCCTACGAATATCGCGTCGGCTCGACCGTGCGGCGGATCGCGGCGGAGGGGGAGGGAGATCGTCCGGCCGCGCTTCTCCACCTGCGCCAGTTCCATCCCCTGTCCGATCAGGTGGGGCTTGCGCCTTTGTCGGCAGCTCAGGCGGCGCTCGATCTGCACAATGCCGCCGCAACCTGGAACGCGGCCCTTTTAAAGAACTCCGCCCGGCCATCGGGGGCTCTGGTCTATCAGCCGGCCGACGGATCGAACCTGTCGGTGGAGCAGTTCGACCGGCTGAAGGCGGAACTGGAAAGCGGCTATGCCGGAGCGGGCGCTGCCGGCAGGCCGATGCTTCTGGAAGGCGGGCTAGACTGGAAGGCGATGGCCCTGACGCCCAAGGACATGGACTTCATGGAAGCCCGTAACGGAGCCGCGCGAGATATCGCGCTCGCCTTCGGCGTTCCGCCCATGCTCGTCGGCATACCGGGCGATCTTACCTATGCGAACTACGCAGAGGCGAACCGCGCCTTCTACCGGCTGACGGTATTGCCGCTGATCCAGCGGATGACCGGTGCGATCGGGAGCTGGCTCGGCGCCCATTACGGCGAGCCGGACCTCGTTCTCGGGATCGATCTCGATGCAGTTGAGGGACTGTCGGCCGAGCGCGAAGCGCTGTGGGCGCGTGTGAGTGGCGCTGACTTCCTGACGACGGACGAGAAGCGTCAGGCCGTCGGCTATGGCCGGGCGCGTTGAAATCAAGCTCCGCAACCAAGCCAGGCGTCGACCCGCACATAAAAAGACAGCACCGCTCGGAACGAGGGTGCTGTCAAATAACTGCCACGACATCAAGATTTCAGGACAGGTGCAAAGGTGCAACAGATCGCTCAAATTGTCAAGATCGAATCTGGCTGGTCGGGAACCTGACCATGAGAGGCCAGTCCTCATCGGCTCACGAGGCGAGCCAGCCTCTCGTCATCAAGGGATATGCCGCCCTGTTCGGCCGGCCGGATCTCACCGGCGACATCATCGAGCCGGGGGCCTTCGCGGCGTCCCTCATGAAGCGTGGCTCGGGTGATATCCGGATGCTCTGGCATCACGATCCTGCGCGGCCCATCGGCCGCTGGACCCTGATCCGGGAAGATCGCACCGGGCTTTATGCCGAAGGCGAGATCGCTGCCGCGGCGCAGGCCGGCCGTGAAGCCGCAGCGTTGATTTCGGCGGGGGCCATCGATGGATTGTCGATCGGCTTTCGAACCCGGCTCGCGCGCCGGGCAAGCCCGCCCGCTCGGCGGCGGCTGGTGACGATCGATCTCTGGGAAATCTCGCTCGTCTCTTTCCCCATGCAGGAAGGGGCCCGCCTGAGGGCGCCGGGCGAAGGGGGCCGATCGGGACTCTTCCCGATCGGCCAGGTCGGGACATCGGGCTCCGGCCGGGTTCTGCCGAACTGATCGCGACGCGATCGCAACTTTCAAGAATCAAACAGCAAGAGGAGTTCGCACGAATGAACGAGAGCATCAGCGCGCCTGAAATCAAGGCGCATGGAGCGGAGATGGACGCAGGTCACGAGCGCTTCATGAGCGTCTTCGAGAATTTTCGGGAAGCAAATGACGAACGGCTCGCCCAGCTCGAAAAGCGCATGAGCACGGATGTCGTGACCGAAGAAAAGGTCGATCGCCTGACCAAGGCGCTGGACGAACAGCAACGCCGGATGGAACGCCTGACGCTGAAGAGCACAAGGCCGCGCATCGGCCTGGACGAGAAGGGTGCGGGCACGGAACAGAGCGAGCATAGCCGGGCCTTCGGAGCCTATGCTCGCGGCGGCGATGAAAGCGGGCTTCGCCAGCTAGAGGCGAAGGCGATGTCCCAGCTGACGGGCGCCGATGGCGGCTTTCTGGTGCCGGATGAGACGGAGGCCGAGATCGGGCGGCGGCTTTCGGCAATCTCGCCGGTTCGTTCGGTCGCGACCATTCGCACGGTGTCGGCGGCGATCCTGAAGAAGCCGTTCGCAATTTCCGGCGCCCAGACGGGATGGGTGGGCGAGACTGATATTCGCCCGGAGACGGCGGCACCGCAGCTGGCGGAGCTGAGCTTCCCGACCATGGAGCTCTATGCGATGCCGGCCGCGACCAACGCCCTGCTCGACGATGCGGCAATCGATCTCGATCGCTGGATCGGTGAGGAAGTGGAGCAGGCCTTTGCCGCGCAGGAGAGCCAAGCCTTCGTCAACGGCGATGGCGTGAACAAGCCGCGCGGCTTCATGACCTATCCGACGGTCGCGGAAAACGCCTGGAGTTGGGGCAGCGTCGGCAGCCTGAAGACGGGGGCGGATGGCGGGTTCGCGGCGGGAGAGGCAGCCGATAGGCTGATTGATCTCGTCTACGCCCTGAAGGCCGGCTACCGGCAGAATGCTAGCTTCATGATGAACCGGCGCACACAGGCGATGGTGCGCAAGCTGAAGGACGCGGACGGCAACTATCTCTGGCAGCCGCCGAGCGCTGCTGGCGCACGCGCCTCGCTGATGGGCTTCCCGCTGGTCGAGGCGGAGGACATGCCGGACGCCGAGGCGGGATCGAACGCCATCGTCTTTGCGGACTTCAAGCGGTTCTACCTCGTCGTCGATCGCCAAGGCGTGCGGGTTCTGCGCGATCCCTATTCCGCCAAGCCGTACGTCCTCTTCTATACAACGAAGCGCGTCGGCGGTGGCGTTCAGGATTTCGATGCGGGCAAGGTGCTGACCTTCTCGGTCTGATCGCACGTCAAACCGCATCGAAACGGTGCCGGCGCTCCTCCCCGCCGGCACCGACTGTTTCCGTTCACAATGAAAGGATGGGGCCGTGGTCGTGATCGATCTTGGCGGTGGCGTCGCGCCGGTCGACGTCGAAGAGGTGAAGAGCTGGGCCCGAATTGCCCGCGACGACGAGGACGAATTGCTGACGCTTCTGATCGCGGCAGCGAACGCTGCGATCGAGGCCGAAGTGGGCCTGGTGCTGGCGCGTCGGCCGTTCCGGCTTATCGTCGAGGACCGGCCCGACGGAGGGCGCATCCGGCCGCCGCGGCCGCCGATTGCCAGCGTGGACGCAGTGTCCGGCTTCCGGTTCGATGGCGGTGAAACCGTCTTCGATCCTGCTCGGCACGCGACGCTCTCGCAAGACGGGCTTTCGTTCGTGCTGTCCGATCAGGTCTGGTTCGAAAGCCCGAACGGCGTCGACATCACCGTGACGGCCGGGTACGCGCCCGAAGATGTTCCGGCGACTGCAAAGCACGCGATGCTGGTCGCGGTGTCTAGCTGGTTCGAGACGCGGACAGAGGTGGACGGGGGCGCTGGGCAAATCCCGTCGAGTGGAGCGCTGCGGCTCGTGCGTTCCCTGAAGCGAGTGAGGATCTGAGATGGCGAGGACATTGTTCGTCGATCCGGGCCTGATGCGCGATCTTGCGGTTCTGGAAGAGCTGACCGAGACATCCGATGGAATGGGTGGCGCGCAAGTGGACTGGGCGCCATTGAGGTCACTGTCGATCCGCGTCGAGCCAGTGTCGGCGCGGCGGTTCGAGCGGTTCGAACAGGCTCAGGCGGATATCCGGCTGCGCGTCTTTTGCCGAAAGGTCGAGGAGGTCAGGCGCGGCTGTCGGTTTCGGCTCGACCAGCGCCTGCTTTTTGTCGAATCCGTCCATGATCCGGATGAGAGCGGGCGGTATCTTCTTTGTCTGTGCAGGGAGGAGACGGGGTGAAGATCGCTTGTCGAACGGATCTCGGAAGCCTGCGCTCGCGGCTTTCGGCTGCGATCGCGAAACGAGCGCTAAAGGGGCCCAAGGACAAATTCGTGGACGAAGATTTCGGCCCGGAGTGGGTGCTCGGCTTGCCTTCCACATCAGGCTTTCGAGACGCCGATCTTTCGGAACTGTCATCAGATGGTCGACCCGCTCGCACGGCGCCAACGAAACTGTGAACATTTTGAATGAATTTTTCGGTGCACGTGTGTTGGAAGCTTGTGATGATCACAACATATGAATGCTTGTGACATAGCGAGAATCGCTCGAAGGAGGTGACAGCTTTGGCGCATCCCAGTTCTGAATTGCAGCAATCGATCTTCAAAGCGCTCACCGGCGATCCCGCGCTGACGGGGCTTCTCGGCGGGCCGAAGGTGTTCGACCGCCGGCCCGAACGGGCGGCGTTTCCTTATCTGACGCTCGGTCGAACCTCGGTCATGGACTGGTCGACCGGCACTGAGGACGGCTCCGAACACATTCTCACCTTGCATGTCTGGGCCAAGGGCGGCGGCAAGCAGGAGACCTACGAGATCATGGATCAGGTCTCGAAGAAGCTCGACGATGCGAATCTTCCGCTCGAGGGCCATCAGCTGGTCAATCTGCGGCTACAGTTCGCGGAGGCGCGGCAGGAGCCGGAGAGCACGACTTATCACGGCATCCTGCGCTTCAGGGCAGTGACCGAACCCCTGGCCTGACGGCCGACCACGACATTATCCGAACTCATCGAAAGCGGCTCTCAAGGGCCGCTTTTTTGTTGTCTGTACTTATGAAGGGAACTCGCTGATGGCAGCGCAGAAGGGCAAGGACCTGCTTTTGAAAATGGACGAGGTCGGCGATGGAAGCTTTGCGACCATTGCCGGCCTCAGGGCGCGTAAGCTGTCTTTCAATGCCGAGACCGTGGACGTCACGGATACGGAAAGCGCTGGACGGTGGCGCGAGCTTCTGGCGGGTGCCGGTGTGCAGCGGGCTTCACTTTCGGGAAGCGGGATCTTCAAGGATTCGGGATCGGACGCCGCCTTGCGCTCTGCCTTCTTCGAGGGGCGCATCGAGGCGTTTCAGGCGGTGATCCCCGATTTCGGCCGCGTCACGGGGCCGTTTCAGGTGACCGCACTCGAATATTCCGGGGAACACAACGGTGAGCTGACCTTCGATATCGCGATGGAATCGGCCGGGATGTTGAGCTTTGCGGCGATCTGATCCGATTTTGGTGAACCGCCGGCGTGGCGAGGTTCCAGCTGTCATCGACGGGACGGAGCGGCGGCTTTGCCTGACCCTCGGGGCACTTGCGGAATTGGAGGCGGCATTTCAGGCGTCCGACCTTGCCGAGCTCGCCGTGCGTTTCGATTCCGGACGTCTGTCGGCGCGCGACCTGATGATCATCATCGCGGCGGGGCTGAGAGGCGGCGGCGAGCCGGTTTCCGTAGAAGACGTATCGGCGATGCGCTTCGAGGATGGCCTGGCGGGTGCCGCACGGATCGCCGTGGACCTTCTGACGGCGGCTTTCGGTTCCGGGGCCGAACGCGAAACGCATCAGCCGGGCGATGACGAGACGCCTGCAAACCCCCTGGCGCCGCGACGGGAGACGGCCCGGCCGTCGCGGCCTTTCCCTGGGACGACGCCCTCAGGTTCGGCCTCGGCGTCCTGAAGCTTTCAAGCGATGCCTTCTGGGCGATGACACCCTGCGAGCTGGCTGCGGCATTTTCCGCCCATGCGCCTGCGAGGCAGATGTTTGCCCCCTCGAAAGGCGAGCTTGAAAGCCTGATGCGGCGCTTCCCCGACACAAACTAGGATCAACAGACGATGGATCAGGATGAAATCATCCGCGTTCGTATGAGCGCGGATACGGCGGAGCTGACGGCTGCGCTCGACGATCTTTCCCAGCGGGCGAGCCAGTTCGGTTCGGCGCTGACCGGGGCGCTGAAGGGGGCTGTCAGCGGCGGCAAGTCGCTCGATCAGGTGATGCGAGGGCTTGCACAGCGAATGTCCGACATCGCCCTCGATGCGGCGCTGAAGCCCCTCGAAAATCTCTTCGCGAGCGCACTTGGTGGCGCTTTGGGAGGTGATGGTGCCGCACAGGTGATGCCCTTCGCCAAGGGCGGTGTCGTTGCCCGGCCGCACTTCTTTGCGAGCGGTGGTGGCCTTGGCGTGATGGGAGAAGCGGGGGCGGAGGCGATCCTGCCGCTTCAAAGGGGGGCGGACGGGCGGCTCGGCGTCGCCGCATCCGGCAAGCAGGACAGTGCCCGGACGATCGTGTTCAACGTCTCGACGCCCGACGCCCAAAGCTTTCGCAAATCGGAGATGCAGATCAACGCGATGCTGGCGCGGGCAGCGAGCCGCGGCCGGCGGGGGATGTAGGCGATGGGCGCACAGGCCTTCAGCGAGGAGCGGTTTCCGCAGCGCGTCGCCTTCGGGGCGAGCGGCGGACCGGAACGGCGGGTTGAGATCGTCCGGCTCTCGACCGGCTTCGAACACCGCAACCAGAGAACGGCTCACGCTGCGCGACGTTACGATGCCGGCTCGGGCATTCGCAGTCTCGCCGATCTGGCGGAGGTGGTCGCGTTCTTCGAGGCGCGGCGGGGCAAGCTGACGGGGTTTCGGTTCCGCGATCCCCTGGATTGGCATTCAGCCGCATTCGGCGCCGCGCCAAGCGCCTTCGATGTCGCGCTTGGGACTGGTGACGGGACGAAGACGCGCTTCGATCTCGTCAAACCTTATGGAACAGGTGCCGAGACTTATTGGCGGCCGATCGAGAAGGCGGTGCCGGGAAGTCTCCTGGTGGCGATCGACGGTGCCGCGATCGAGACAGGCTTTCAGCTGGCCGAGACGGGCGGGGCAGTTGTCTTCGATGCTCCGCCCGCTGCGGGAGCCCTCGTTCAGGCGGGATTTGCCTTCGATGTGCCGGTGCGCTTCGACATGGACCAGCTTTCGGTTAACGTCACGGCGTTTCAGGCCGGCGAGATCCCATCCATCCTGCTGGTGGAGGTGAGGCCATGAAACAGTTTCCTCAAGCTCTTCAGTCGGCGCTCGAAGGGCCGGTCACGACGCTCGCCGAGTGCTGGCGTATCACGCGTGAAGATGGCGTCGTCTTCGGCTTCACCGATCACGATGGCGATCTGACCTTCGACGGAACGCTGTTCGAAGCACGGACCGGGCTGACCGCCAGCGAGGTGGAGAGCGAGCTGGGCCTTGCGGGCGAGACCCGCGAAGTTGCCGGGGCGTTGACCTCCGCCCGGATCGAAGAGGCCGATATCGCGGCGGGACGCTATGACGGGGCAAAGGTGGAGACCTTCCTCGTCGACTGGACCAATCCGGGCGAAGCTCATGCCCGCACGGATGTCCTGTCCGTCGGTGAAATCAAGCGCGGCGATCTCGCTTTTTCCGCAGAGTTACGCTCGCGGATGGCGGATCTCGACCGGGTGCGCGGCCGGCTTTACCGGCGACAATGCGATGCGTCCCTTGGCGATCATCGCTGCGGGCTGAACCTCGGCGAACTCGGTCTTGTCGCAGCAGCGACAGTGACGACTTCGGGCAAGCGCTCGGTGACGGTTGCTCTCGCCGCGGCAGGGCCGATCGATCGATACCGCCATGGCCATGTGGTGTTTCGGACCGGTCCAGCGGCCGGCACCAAGGTGGAGATCGCCTATGCCGAGGATGCGGGCAGTGGGGCGATTGCTCTGGCCTTGACGCAGCCGCTGGCGGCAATGCTCGAAGCGGGGGATGCAGTCGATATCGTCGAGGGCTGCGACAAGCGATTTGCGACGTGCCGCGACCGGTTCGCGAACGCGGAGAACTTTCGCGGATTTCCGCATCTGCCGGGCGGCGATACCGCGCTTGGCGTCGCGAAGGCGACCGGCGGGCATGACGGGCGTCCTCTCGTTCCATGAATGGTGTCGGAAAGATGAGCGAGAGCGAATTTCGTTCGCGCGTCCTGGACATTGCCGAGACGTGGCTGGGAACGCCCTATCGCCATCAAGGCAGCCGCAAGGGTGTCGGGTGCGACTGTCTTGGTCTCATCCGGGGCGTCTGGCGGGAGCTCTACGCGAGCGAACCGGAGATACCGGCGCCCTACGCCATCAACTGGGTTCTCGACCGGTCCGGCGAGCCGCTGCTCGAAGCCGCGAAGCGGCATCTCATCGCGAGCGATCATGCAAGGCCTGAGGCGGGAGCCGTCGTAATCTTGCGCTGGCGCCGCAGGCTGCCCGCCAGCCATTGCGGGATCGTCGACGGCGGCGGCCGGCTGATCCACGCTTATGAAGGCAGCGCGGTCGTGCGGTCGGCGATGCCCGACGCCTGGCTACGGCGCGTGGCCGGGGTTTTCCATTTTCCGACGAGTCTTGAGGTGACCGGCTGATGGCGACGCTTCTTTTACAGACGGCGGGCTCCTTCATTGGCGGCAGTATCGGCGGTCCGCTCGGAGCCATTCTTGGCCGGGCCGCGGGCGCGCTCGCCGGATCGGCGATCGACAGCGCTCTCTTTGGCAAGACCGAAAAGCGTGAGGGGCCGCGCCTCGATGCGGTGCGCTTCATGCAGGCCGACGAGGGCGGCGGTATCGCGCGAGTCTACGGAACGGCACGGATCGCAGGTCAGATCATATGGGGTACGCGGTTCGAGGAGGATGTCGATACGGAGCGGCACGGCGGCAAGGGCGGACCGCCGAGCGTCGATGTGACAACCTACAGCTATTTCGGCAACGTCGCCGTCGGGCTTTGCGAGGGGCCGATCGCCGGTATCCGGCGGATCTGGGCCGATGGCGAGGAGATCGACCAGACGCGCTACGACATCAGGGTCTATCGCGGGAATGAAACGCAGAACCCCGATCCGCTGATCGAGGCAAAGCAAGGGGCTGGCAACGCGCCGGCCTATCGAGGGCTGGCCTATCTCGTCTTCGAGCGCTTACCGCTGGAGCTTTGGGGCAATCGTATTCCGCAGATCTCCTGTGAAGTGCTGCGCCCGGTGGGGGATCTGGAGAACCGGATCGAGGCGATCACGATCATTCCCGGCGCAACGGAGCACGGCGTCGATCCGGAGCCCGTGCGCGAGGAGATCGCGGAAGGCGAAGACCGCATCCTCAACCGGAATGTCACCTTCGGCGAAAGCGACTGGAGGGCCTCGATCGACGAGATGGATCGGCTGTTGCCCAAGCTGTCGCGCGCTGCCCTCGTCATTGCGTGGTTCGGGGACGATCTCAGGGCCGGCCATTGCGAGATCAGGCCCCGAGTTGAAATCCGCGAGCGCAAAGAGGACGAGGACTGGGGCGTTGGTGACCTCGACCGATCGGCGGCACGGCTCGTATCGCGGGTCGACGGGTCTCCAGCCTATGGCGGAACGCCGAGCGACCGAGGCGTGGTGCGGGCGATCGAGGATCTTCGGGATCGCCGCCTCGCCGTGACCTACTACCCGTTTCTTCTCATGGACGTGCCCCCGGACAATGAGCTGCCTGACCCTTACGGCGCGTCTCGTCAGGCAGCCTATCCGTGGCGGGGGCGCATGACGCTCGATGTGGCGGAAACCCTTGCCGGAAGCGCGGACGGGACGGCGGCGGCGCGGACCGATATCGAGCGGTTCGTCGGAACCGCGACGGGGAGCGATTTCGTGTGGGACGGGGGCCGTCTGCGTTATTTTGGACCAAGCGAATGGTCCTATCGCCGGATGATCTTTCATCAGGCCCATCTCGCCGTTCGCGGTGGGGCTTCCGCCTTCGTCATCGGATCGGAGATGCGCGGGCTGACCCGTATCCGCGATGGGTACGGGCGCTTTCCGTTTGTCGAGTCCCTGATTGCGATCGCCGAAGAGATCAAGGCCATGATGCCCGGTGGTATTGTTACTTATGCGGCCGACTGGAGCGAATACGCCAGTTACAGGCCTGCGGACGGGTCGGGCGAGGTGCATTTCAATCTCGATGCGCTCTGGGCGTCTGATGCGATCGACGTTGTCGGGATCGACAACTACCTGCCGCTGTCCGACTGGCGCAGCGACGGCGAGCCGGGGAGCGAAACGCCGTCTCAATATGATCGGGAGGCGCTCGCCGACGATCTGGACAGCGGTGAATGGTACGACTGGTACTATGCGAGTTCGGCGGACCGGGTCGCGGGCGTTCGGACCCCCATTACCGATGGAACGGCGGGCAAGCCCTTCGTCTATCGCGCCAAGGATATTCAGGGCTGGTGGGCAAATCCGCACTATAATCGCGAGAACGGCGTCGAGACTGGTCAAGCCTCTCCGTGGGTGCCGATGTCGAAGCCGATCTGGTTCACCGAACTGGGATGTCCGGCCATCGATCGCGGTGGCAATCAGCCGAACGTGTTCGTCGATCCGAAGTCCTCGGAGAGTTTCACCCCCTATCACAGCCGAGGTTTTCGCGACGATCTCGCCCAGAGGCGGTTTCTCGAGGCTTCGCTCAAGGGGTGGGCCGAGGGCGTCGGTTCTCTCGGGGATGCTCTGAACCCGGTTTCTCCGCTTTATGGCGGTCCGATGGTCGATCCGGGTGCCATTCATGTCTGGACCTGGGATGCGCGACCCTATCCGGCCTTTCCGCAGCGAACCGATCTTTGGACGGACGGCACGAACTGGCGGCTGGGGCACTGGCTGAACGGGCGTCTTGCCAATGCACCCGCAGACGGGCTGGTCGCGGCCATCCTCAAGGACCATGGAATCGCGGATTTCGATGTGTCGGCGCTGGAGGCGATGCTCGACGGCTACATAATCGATGGACCGCGAACCGCGCGTGAAGAGATCGAGACCATCCTTTCGCTGATCGGCGGAATTGCGCTTTCATCGGACGGTATCCTGACATTTCGCTCCCTTTCGAGGCGGCAGGGCGACCACAGGATCGACGCCTTTGTCGACGGGGAGCGCCCATTGGTGGAGAAGCTGCGCGGGGATGCGGGTGAGCCGCCCGACGAGATCGCCATCCGGTATCTCGATCCGGATCGGGCTTATCAGGCGAGCACGTCGACCGCGGCACGCGATGGCATTCTGACGCCGCGCACGGGTGTTTCGACCTTTCCGGTATCTCTCAACGCGGAGCTTGCCGAACGCTACGCCGCCCGGCTGATGGCGGAGGGCGGGCCGGCACGGGAGGAGATGCGCTTCGCGCTTCCACCGAGCGACGCGGCAATCGAGCCGGGAGACATCCTGATCTTCGAGGGCCGTGAGGGGCGATGGCTGGCGGTGCGGATCGAAACCGGCGACGAGCGGCGGATCGAAACCCGGCGGCTCGATTCGGCGGAGGCTGGCGGGTCGGGTGTCGGGCGCACAACGGAAGGCATCGTCCTGCCGAAGACGCCGGCCATCGCCTCCCGGCCGGCCTTCAGTCTTCTCGATCTTCCCGTGTTGCCGGGGCGGGACCAAGGCGGTGCCGCGATCGCGGTTCACGCAAAACCCTGGTTGCCGTTCGTGCTCTTCGCCGGCAGCGACGCGGGACGCCTCACTTCGCGGGCCATCATCGATGGTCCAGCCGTGATCGGTCGACTGACGGAGGAGTTCGCCGCTGGTGTCTTCGGCATCGTCGATCACCGGACGCAGCTGACGGTTCGGCTTGCGCGCGGAGCGCTCTCCTCGACCAGTTTGGACGGGCTTCTCGCAGGTGAAAATGCCGCTGTCCTTCAAGGCGACGATGGGCGACTGGAGGTTCTGCAATTTCAGAACGGCGAGGAAGTTGAGCCCGGCGTTTTCAGGCTCCGCGACTTTCTGCGCGGTCAGGCCGGTACGGAAGACGCCGCGCGCCTCTCGTTTCCGGCCGGCTCGCGTTTCGTGCTGCTGAACGAGGGGGTTCGTGGTCTCGACCTCGATCCCGGAGAGACCGGGCGGACCTTGCAGATGAAGATAGCGCCCGCAGGCAGACCTCTCGATGATCCTGCGGTGATCGAGACCAGTGCCGCGATGGGGCTTCGAGCGGTCAGACCCTATTCGCCCGTTCATCTCAGCGGACGATTCGAAGTGAACGGCGACGTCCGGTTCGCCTGGATCCGGCGAACGCGGATCGGCGGCGACAGCTGGGAGAACGAGGAGGTGCCGCTGGGTGAAGACCGCGAAGTCTATCGATTGACGATCGCGCCATCCGGCGCCTCGGAGCCGGCGTTTTCCACCGATGTGACGAGCGCCGACTTCATATTCGAACGGAAACGCCAGATCGAAGCCTTCGGTGCGCTCCCATCCGGGCTTGCGGTGAACGTTGCCCAGGTTTCGCCGGTCTGGGGGCCGGGTGGGACAGTTTCTGGCACATTCACGCGCCCTCAAGCTTGACCTCAACCACCACGAAAGGAGTAGGTAATGCAGAACGAGAAGAAATGGTACGAGTCGCGAACCGTATGGGGCGGGCTTGTGGCTCTTGCCGCAGCGCTGGCTGGCCTTGCTGGTGTTCAGGTGCCCGGTCCGGCGCAGGAGGCGTTGACCACGGCGCTGCTCGATACGGCCGCGGCGATTGGAGCCCTGGTCGCGATTTATGGACGTCTGGCTGCGGACAAGACGCTTCGCTGACGGATCGAAAAGGAACGAGTTATGCGTGAGATCTGGCCTTTGATCGCGGCATGAAAACCAACAGCCTATGGTTAATTTACCCTTTCCATCGTTCATTCAGACGGGGTTCACTGAGTGAGCTATAGGTAAGCGTCACGGCCGGCTTCGGCTGCCTGAATGGAACGGCGAACAAGATGACAGTAACGAACATCCTCTCTCGTCTGCTGATTGCCGTCGTCCTGTTTGGTTTCACGGCGGACGGGACCGCATTTGCCCAGGGCAATGGGCGCGGCCAGGGCAATGGCGGCGGCCCCCAACAGTCTCAGGGTAACGGCAACGGAAACAAAAACGGCAACAATGGCGGCGGCAATCAGAAGAGTTGCTCGCAGGCGGAAGTGCAAGAAGCGGAAAGCCGTAGCGGCGGTCGCATGATGTCGGTCAGCCAGTCTTCCGAGGGCGGGTCCACTGTTTGCCATGTCACCGTTCTCGTGCCGTCTCAGGGCGAGGGCAAACCGCGCCGCACCGTGGTGACCGTTCGCCCCTGAACTGCCAGGCAAAACGTGACATCAGGTTTCCTCACGAACGGCGCGTCATGGAAAGTTAGGAAAGCATTGGGCGATCCTGGTTTGTCGCCCAATGCTGCAGCAGATACCGGACATTGAAAGGGATGTGACATGCGGGTTCTCGTTGTCGAGGATGACGACAATCTGCGCCGCCAGTTACGGGAGGCGCTCGAGGCCGGAGGCTATGTCGTGGACGAGGCATCCGATGGCGAGGAAGGCCATTTTCTTGGCGATACCGAGCCATATGACGCGATCGTCCTGGATGTCGGCCTTCCTGTGATGGACGGCATCAGCGTTCTGGAGCGCTGGCGTCGCGATCAGAAGAAGACGCCGGTTCTGATCCTGACCGCGCGTGATCGCTGGAGCGACAAGGTGGCCGGCATCGATGCCGGTGCCGACGACTACGTGACGAAACCGTTCCATATCGAGGAAGTGCTTGCGCGTGTGCGGGCTTTGATCCGCCGGGCTGCGGGTCATGCGACCTCCGAGCTCGAATGTGGTCCGCTGCGGCTCGATACCCGAACGGCTCGTGTGAGCGTCAACGGAACGCCGCTGAAACTGACCTCGCATGAATATCGGCTGCTTGATTACCTGATGCACCATCAGGACAGCGTCGTCTCGCGCAGCGAGCTGATCGAGCATCTTTACGATCAGGATTTCGACCGGGACTCCAATACGATCGAGGTCTTCGTCGGGCGCCTTCGCAAGAAGATCGGGCTTGATCTCATCGAGACAATCAGGGGCCAGGGATACCGCTTGCGGCATGAGTAAGGCCATGGCCGACAGGAGACCGGACGCAAGACAGTCTGGGACGGCGAAGCCTGCGTCCAAGCGGGCGGCAGCCGGACGGTCGAGGTTTGGACGGATATGGCGCATTATCGGCCGGTCGCTTGCCGTCCGCGTCGTCGGAATGTCGAGCCTCTGGACCGTCGCAGCCCTTCTGGCGGTCGGTCTTCTCATTTCCGCGCTTTACCGGCAGGCGGCCGAAGACGGGTTCTCCGCTCTTCTCGAAGCCCAGCTCTTCAACCTGATCAACAGCGTTTCCATCAGCGATACGGGCTACCTGGCCGGAAGCCCGAATCTCGGCGATCTGAAATATGTTCAGCCCCAATCGGGCTGGTACTGGGAGATCGTGCCAGTGAGTCAGGATCTGCGGGGTCGGTTGAGCTCGTCCTCGCTCGGATATTCGTCGATTCCCTCCGTGCCGGTCCAGAAGGTTCCCTTCGAATTTAATTATCAGCGGACCTACACCCAGCCCGGCCTCAACGGCGAAGAACTCCAGATCCTCGAAACCGAGGTCGTGCTGGACGACTCGAACCGCGCCGCGCGCTTTCGCGTCATGGGCAACAAGAGCGAGTTGGCTCAGCAGATATCCATCTTCGACAGGCGCCTTGCGCTGTATCTCGCGATCGTCGGGCTTGGCGGCGTCATCATCAATGCCGGCGTCATCCTCTGGGCATTGCGGCCCTTGCGGACCGTTCGGCAATCCCTTGCGAGGGTCAGGGCCGGCAAGGCCGAGAAGCTGGAAGGCACGTTTCCGGTCGAAATCGCGCCGCTTGCCGAAGAGATGAACGCGCTCGTCGCCAACAATCGGCGGATCGTCGAGCGTGCGCGCACCCAGGTCGGCAATCTGGCACATTCCCTGAAGACGCCGATCGCGGTTCTCGTCAACGAAGCGGACCGTATCGGTGGCCCGAGCGGACAGATCGTCAGGGATCAGGGCGCGCGGATGCGCGAGCAGGTTCAGCACTATCTGGATCGCGCGCGTGTTGCGGCCCAGAGCGAAAGCGTCATCTATCGCACGCCTGTGTTGCCTGTGCTCGATCGGTTGGTGCGGGTGATTGGGAAGCTCAATCCGGACCTTGAATACCTTTTCGATAAAGACACCGCCGCCCACCTGATCTTCGCCGGCGAGCGGCAGGATTACGAGGAGATCGTCGGCAATCTTCTCGAAAACGCGTCGAAGTGGGCAAGCAGTCAGGTGTCGCTCACCTGCCGCATTGCCGGAGAGGGCTTTTTCGAGACGATCATCGAAGACGACGGACCGGGACTCCCCCAGGACGAGCGCGAGCGGGCCGTCAAGCGCGGTCAGCGGTTCGACGAGACGACACCGGGCAGCGGGCTCGGCCTGTCCATCGTTTCGGACACGGCGAAGGAATACCAAGGCAGCCTGCGCCTCGAGGAGTCGAGATTCGGAGGGTTGGCGGTCATCGTGGCGTTGCCGCACTTGCGCGCCGCCTCCGGCTTGACATGATAGCCGAGACGAAAGAACCAAGGCGCACGCATTCCCTCTCGCGCTGCCTGCCTGTTCGACCGAATTCGAAGCTGAAGATCGATGATGTCTCGACGCCTTCTCTCTCCCCTGATCGCCTGCATGTTTCTGACGTTTGGCGGCTGCCTGAGCGCAGGCTCCGGGTTTGCGCCGTCCTCGCCGGGCGCGGCGTCCCTTGATGGCGGGATCATCGGTCGAAGCGCCTATGCGCCACAGCTTTCGTCCGGCGCGAAGGCACGTGCGGTCGAAGCGGAATATCAGGCTCTGCAATTTGCGCCCGCCGGCGAGGCGATCAGCTGGTCGGCAGGAGACGCTTCCGGACGGGTTGTTCCAACGCAGGTCTATCGGGTGGGGTCGCAGGATTGTCGCGGCTATACCCAGTTTCTCGACGGCGGAGGGGCCGCAGGCCTCACCGCGACGGCCTGCCGGGCAGGCGACGGGACATGGATTCTCGTCTGACGCCGTTCTGCCAACGAAGACACAAGTCACGGTTATGGACCTGTGGATCGAACTCTCGTGTTCACCGCCTTTATGACGAATTCGTAAGCCCGGTTTTGCTTGGGGGTGTCAGGCCCATCTGCTAGAGAGGACCTAAGCCAAGACCCGCGACAAGCCAAATTCGTTCGCGGGCCAAGAGAAGCAACGGGTACAAGTCGGTTTAATGGTCTTCTGGTTCATCGTAGCGGCCATGACGCTCGGCGTCGTCCTGCTCCTCGTCTATCCGGTTGTCTCGTCGTCCATCGATCCCGCCGCGGATCGTGCCTCTCACGACGTGGAGGTCTATCGCGCGCAGCTCGTCGAACTCGAAGACGATGTCGAGCGCGGAACCCTTTCGAGGGAAGAAGCCGAGACTGCGCGCGCCGAAATCGGGCGTCGACTGCTCAAGGCGAACGCTCTGGCCGAATCTGAGACCAGGCGGCGCGGCAGCATGATTCCGGCAGGCCGCAAGAGCCTCTTTGCGGGTCTGGCGATCGTCATTCTCGTTCCGGCCATCTCGATTCCGGCCTACCAGTATTTCGGGGCGTCTGGCTTGCCGGACCTGCCATTGGCCGCGCGATCCCAACCTGCTCCCAGTAACGGGGATGGCGCACCGGACGAAATCATGCGGCTTATTGCCGGAGCGGAAGAGCGCTTGAAGAACAATCCCGAAGACGGGCAGGGCTGGAACGTGCTCGCCCCGATCTATCTGCGCATGGGGCGATCCGAGGATGCCATCGAAGCGTTCAGGAACGCCAATCGCCTTCTTGGACCAAGCGTCACGCGCAATGCCGGGCTCGGCGAAGCGCTTTCGCAGGCGGCAGATGGCGAAGTGACCGACGAAGCGCGGGGCTATTTCGACCGCGCGCTCGAGGCGCAGCCCGATTATCTGCCCGCTCGCTTCTTCGTCGCGCTCGATCTTAGCCAGGAGGGCGAAAACGCCGAAGCTGCGAAAGCCTGGGAGACCCTGATCGAAAAAAGTCCGGCGAATGCACCCTGGATGCCGATCGCCGAACGGGCCCTGGTCGATTCTCGTCAAAAGGCGGGTCTGCCGGAACTCGCCGAACTGCCCCAGCCAAAACCGGAGCCCGAGCGGTCTTCGTCTTCGTTGACGTCTTCGGCGTCATCCGGTCCCGCGCCAAGCCAGGAGCAGATCGCGGCTGCCGCCGAGATGAATGCAGGCCAACGGCGCGACATGATCGAAGGCATGGTGTCGCAACTTGCCGACCGCCTTGAAGCCGACCCCAATGACGCGCAAGGATGGCAACGTCTTATCCGGTCCTATTCCGTTCTCGGAAAGAAGGAAGACGCCGCAAAGGCGCTGAATACCGCGCTGGGCGTGTTCTCGAACGATGCCGAGGCGCGCGATCAGATCGCCGCGCTCGGGCGCTCGCTGGGGATCGAAGGGAGTGAGGGAGAAAAGCCATGACGCGCAAAGGTAAGCGCCTGCTCTCGATCGGCGGCATGTTTTCGGTGGTCGCGCTCGCGGCGGCACTTGTGCTGACAGCGATGTCGGACTCGGTCGCCTATTTCAATTCACCGACGGATATCGTCGAAAAGACACCCGGACCCGGCCAGCGTATTCGTCTTGGCGGGATGGTCGAGACCGGTAGCGTCGTGCGCGATCAGGGCGAGACAATCACCTTCCGCGTAACCGATACGGTCCAGAGCGTGCCGGTGACCTATACCGGAATTCTGCCGGACCTCTTCCGGGAGGGGCAGGGCGTCGTCGCCGAGGGCACGCTCGGTCCGGACCGCCTTTTCATGGCCGATACCGTGCTCGCCAAGCATGACGAGAACTACATGCCGAAGGAAGTCGTCGACGATCTGAAGGCGCGTGGTCTCTGGGATCACGAAAGTTCGCGGCCCAAGGCGGCTGCCGAGGGAGCCGGAACATGATCGTCGAACTCGGGCATTACGCTCTTGTGCTGGCCCTTGCGGCCTCGCTCATTCAGTCCGTCATCCCGGCGCTCGGGGCCTGGCGCGGCGATGCGAGAATGATGGAGGTGGGGCAGTCTTCAAGCCTTGGAATCTTCCTTCTCCTTGGCTTCGCCTTCTCGGCTTTGACCGTGGCCTATGTCACATCGGACTTCTCGGTTCTGAACGTCTTCGAGAACTCGCATTCGGCCAAGCCGATGCTCTACAAGATCACCGGCGTCTGGGGAAACCATGAGGGCTCGATGCTCCTCTGGGTGCTGATCCTCGCCTTCTTCGGCGCGCTGGTGGCGAGCTTCGGCCGCGACTTGCCGCCGACCCTGAAGGCCAATGTGCTCTCCGTTCAGGCCTGGATCCTGACGGCGTTTCTCGCCTTCATCCTGTTCACCTCCAATCCGTTCACGCGGCTGTTTCCGGCGCCGTTCGAAGGGCAGGACCTCAATCCGATCCTTCAGGATGTCGGCCTCGCGATCCATCCGCCGCTCCTCTATCTCGGCTATGTCGGCTTCTCGATCGCCTTTTCGTTCGCGGTCGCTGCCCTGATGGACGGCAAGATCGATGCGGCATGGGCGCGCTGGGTGCGGCCCTGGACGCTGGCGGCCTGGATTTTCCTCACCCTCGGCATCTCCATGGGCTCTTACTGGGCCTATTACGAGCTCGGCTGGGGCGGCTGGTGGTTCTGGGATCCTGTGGAGAACGCCTCCTTCATGCCATGGCTTTCCGGGACCGCGCTCCTCCATTCGGCGGTCGTCATGGAAAAGCGATCGGCCCTCAAGGTCTGGACGATCCTGCTCGCGATCCTCACCTTCTCGCTGTCGCTGCTCGGCACATTCCTCGTGCGCTCCGGCGTTCTGACCTCCGTGCACGCGTTCGCGACCGATCCTTCGCGCGGCATCTTCATCCTGATGATCCTGTGCTTCTTCATCGGCGGCGCGCTAGCGCTGTTCGCCTACCGAGCCTCGGTGCTCGAATCGGGCGGGTTGTTCCAGCCTGTGAGCCGGGAGGGATCGCTGGTCCTCAACAATCTCTTCCTAACCACGGCCGCGGCGACCGTTCTCATCGGGACTCTCTATCCGTTGCTGCTGGAGATGGTGACCGGCGAGAAGATCTCCGTCGGCGCGCCCTTCTTCAATCTCACCTTCGTTCCCCTGATGGTGCCGCTGCTGCTCGCCGTGCCTTTCGGGCCGTTGCTCGCCTGGAAGCGGGGCGACATCCTGGGCGCAACACAGCGGCTCTATTGGGCGATCGGCGCGGCGCTTCTGACGGCAATCATCGCGATCGCCCTGACGCAGGGCACCGAGGTGCTGGCATCGCTCGGCCTCGGGCTCGGCGTCTGGCTTCTGATCGGAAGCCTCACCGATCTCGCCGAGCGCGCCAGTTTCCGGAAAGCCGGTGTTTCGAAGGGATTTGCTCGCCTGAAAGGCCTGCCTCGTTCGGCTTTCGGAACGACCCTTGCCCATTTCGGTCTCGGCGTCACGGTCATCGGTATCGTGTGCGTGTCAGCCTTCGAGACCGAGATCGTCACCTCGATGGAGCCTGGGGCAACCCGCGACGCGGGCGGTTATGAAATCCGCTTCGACGGTATGACCGAGCGCCCGGGGCCAAATTATTCCGAGGAGGTCGGGCATTTCGCGCTGCTGGATGGCGGACGCGAGATCGGTATGATGGAAAGCGCTCGCCGCCTTTATACGGCGCGACAGATGCCGACCACCGAGGCGGGAATTCGCACGAGCTGGTTCTCGCAGCTCTATATCTCGCTCGGCGATTCGGCGGCGAATGGTGGCGCGACCGTCGTCCGCATCTGGTACAAACCCTGGGTTACGCTGATCTGGATCGGGACGCTGTTCATGGCGTTTGGCGGCATGGTTTCGCTGGCCGACCGACGTTTGCGGGTCGGAGCTCCGGCGGCGCGAAAAGCCCGGATTGCGGAGGCGTAGAGGATGTTCCGCTGGTTTCTTAACGTGATCTATATGGCGTTTGCGATCACGCTCTTCATGGCGCTCGCCATGCCGGTGACGAAAACAGCCTTTTTTGCACCTGCGGCCTACGCCGTCGAACCAGACGAGGTTCTCGATGATCCCGCGCTGGAAGCGCGGGCGCGTGAACTTTCGGCGGGGCTTCGCTGCATGGTCTGCCAGAACCAGTCGATCGACGATTCCAATGCCGGCCTTGCGAAGGATCTCCGCGTTCTCGTGCGCGAGCGCCTCGTTGCCGGCGATTCGAATGACGAAGTCATCAATTATCTCGTCTCGCGCTACGGCGAATTCGTCCTGCTGCAGCCGCGCGTTTCCGCCGGCACGATCGCGCTTTGGGCGACACCGTTCGCGGTTCTTCTCGCAGGTGCCGGCTATGCTTTCGTTTCGATGCGCCGCCGCCGCAAGGATCAGCCAAACGCGCCGACCTTGAGCGAGGAAGAACAGCGCGAGCTGAACAAGGTCCTGAAGAACGGGTGATACCGCGTCCGGCTGTTTCAACCGGGCACGGTATCATCGACCTGGCCATCACATCGGGATCGGCCAGCGCTTGTAGACTGCCATAATGTCGTCGAGCACTGCATCGCTCAGTGTCACATCGGCCGCATCGATCGCGTTGTCGAGCTGCGCCATCGTCGTCGCGCCGATTATCACGGAAGCCATGAAGGGACGCGTCAGGCAGAAGGCGATCGCCATCTGGGCCGGATCGAGACCGTGATTCCTGGCGACGGCGACATATTCGTCCGCAACCTCGATCGCATTGCCCGTCGAGGTCAGGCGACCGCCGAGCCCCTCGTTGATCGCGCCGCGAGAGCCATCCGGGATGGCGCCGCCCGAATATTTTCCGGTCAACAGGCCTGCCGCGAGCGGCGTGTAGCACATCAGCCCGACATCTTCGTGGATCGAGGTCTCGGCCATATCGAGATCGAAATAGCGGCAAAGCAGGCTGTATTCGTTCTGGATCGAAACCGGGCGCGGCAGCCCATGCGCCTCGGCAAGCGTACAGAACCGGGTCGTGCCCCAGGCCGTATCGTTCGACAGGCCGAAATGCTTCACCTTGCCGGCCTTCTGAAGATCGCCGATGGTTTGGAGAATCTCCAGCATCTCGTCCTTGGCCCGCTCTCCATCCTGATCACTCGGATCGAAGGTCCAGGACTTGCGGAAGTGGTAGGAACCACGGTTCGGCCAGTGCAGCTGATAAAGATCGATCTCGTTCGTCTGAAGACGCTTCAGGCTGCCCTCGACCGCCTCGGTGATCGTTTCACGGCTGATGCGCGCACCGTCGCGGACCTTCATATTGCCCTCGCCGGTGATTTTCGTGGCGAGAACCACCTTTTCGCGATTGCCGGGCTTGGAGAGCCATGTGCCGATATATTCTTCCGTACGGCCCACCGTCTCCTTTGCCATCGGCGTCGTCGGATACATCTCGGCGGTATCGATAAAGTCGACGCCGCGTTCCACGGCCCTGTCGGCCTGCTGATGGGCCTCCGCTTGCGTGTTCTGGCTACCGAAGGTCATGGTGCCGAGGCAGATTTCGGACACGGAAAGGCCAGTGCGGCCGAGCGGGCGTTTCTTCATGGGGGACCCTCTGGGATCGGAGATTGTTGCAGTTGCGGCGAAGGCCGCGTGTCGCGCACTTATGTATGGCGGAGCGTCGTTCAAGCGAGGCGCTGTGCACCTGCGCCGCGTTGTAAGCAGCGGTCATTAGGGATAGGGGAGCGGCAAGCCCGTCAACAAAGCAAATCCTGGAGCCCGCCATGGCCGACACCAATGTCGATCTCAAGACCCGGGTCAAGCCGAAAGTCGAACGGCCGAAACTCTATAAGGTCCTGCTGCTCAACGACGATTACACGCCGCGCGAATTCGTGGTCATGGTTTTGCGTGCCGTCTTTCGTCTGAATGACAGTCAGGCCGACACCGTCATGATGACGGCCCATCAGAAAGGCGCCTGCGTCGTTTCCGTCTATCCGCGCGATGTCGCCGAGACCAAGGCGACCGAGGCGACGGATCTTGCCAAGGAACATGGCTATCCGCTGCTCTTTTCGACCGAACCGGAAGAGTAGAAAAAACTCAGTCGATCGCGATGTAGCGGCACGGATCGCCGGCCTTCCCCGCCGGCGCATCGACGGGGCGCATGAGAAGCGCATCGGCCTTCGCATAGACCGAGAGCAGCGAGGAATCCTGCTTTCCAAGCGGCCTCAAACGCGGCCTTGTCCCGTCGAACCCTTCGAAGACCGCACGCACGAAATTGGCGCGCACCCCATTGGGCGGCATCGCTTCGGCAAGAAAGCCATCATGGAAGAGCGGACGATCGGGAAGGCCGGCGAGCCGTCTGATGAGCGGTGCCAGAAACAGGGTCGCAGCCACAAGCGAAGAAGCCGGATTGCCGGGAAGCCCCGCGATCCGCATCGCGCCCTTGCGGCCCGCCATGAAGGGTTTGCCCGGCCGCATCGCGACCTTCCAGAAATCGAGATCGACATCGCGCGAGGCAAACACCTTGCCCACGAGATCGTGCTTGCCCACCGAGGCGCCGCCGATGGTGACGAACACGTCTGCCCCGTTGTCCAGCGCATGGTCGAAATGGGCGACGATGTCGTCCTGATCGTCTCGCGCAATCCCGCAATTCAGAACGTCGCCGCCGGCTTCTTCCGCAAGCGCCGCAATGCCGAAGGTGTTGGACGCGACGATCTGGTGCGGTCCGACGGTTTCGCCGGGCAAAACCAGTTCGTCGCCGGTCGCAAGAATTGCGATTTTCGGTCGTGCCAGAACCGTCAACTCAGGATGGCCACCGCTCGCCGCAAGCGAGAGCGCGCCGACCGAGAGGAGGGTTCCCGCGGACAGAAGCCGGGCCCCATCGACAAAATCGACACCCGCCTTGCGAATATGGTCGCCGCGCGCCGGCGCTTCCTTGACACGAACCTGCCTTTCGCCGGCAGCTTCGGTATCCTCCTGAATGAGAACCGAATCCGCGCCTTCCGGCATCGGCGCGCCCGTGAAGATCCGAAGCGCCTGGCCCTTGGCAATCGATCCGCTCCAGCCATGTCCGGCTGCCGCCTCGCCGACGACATTCAGAACTGCACCGACCGACGCATCCTCGGCCCGAACAGCATAGCCATCCATGGCCGACGCGTCGAAACCCGGTTGTGTCCGCCTTGCGAAGAGATCGCCCGACAAAACCCGGCCGCGAGCGGCTCGCAACGGAACGATATCCTTCCGATCGATCGGCTCTGCACCGGAAAGGATCCGGGCGTATGCGTCCTCGACGGGAAGAAGGCTCATCGGGTTGCTTTCCTCTCGGTCTCGGCCCGAAAATCGCCGGACTTGCCGCCCGACTTGGTGAGAAGCCGGATGCCACCGATCTCCATCTCGCGATCGACGGCCTTCGCCATGTCATAGACGGTGAGGCAGGCGACGGAGACGGCGGTCAGCGCCTCCATCTCAACGCCGGTCTTGCCGGAGACGCGGGCAAGGGCCGTGAGGCGCAGGCCGGGCAGCGCCTCGTCCAACTCGATTTCGACGCCGATCTTGTTCAACAGAAGCGGATGGCAGAGCGGGATCAGTTCGTGCGTGCGCTTGGCGGCCATGATGCCGGCGATCCGCGCAATGCCCACGACATCGCCCTTCTTGGCCTGGCCGTCGCGGATCAGCGACAACGTCTCGGGCTTCATGCGCACGAAGCCCTCCGCCGTTGCGACCCGAACGGTCTCCGCCTTGTCGCCCACATCCACCATGGAGGCCGAGCCGGTCTCGTCGAGATGGGTCAGCCGGTTGCCGGCCTGTCGGTTCTCATCGCTCAATGGGGCATGTCCGGACGATGTTCGCCGAGGAGCACACGCGTCGCGGCCTCGACATCGTCTTGTCGCATCAGGCTCTCGCCGACAAGGAAGCTCCGAATGCCGCGATCGCAAAGCCGCAGGCAATCGGCATAGGTGAAGATGCCGCTTTCGCCGACGATGGTCCGGTCGTCCGGAATCATCGCGGCCAGGGTTTCGGCCGTTGCGAGACTCGTCTCGAAGGTGCGCAAATTGCGGTTGTTGATCCCGATCAGCGGCGATCGCAGCTTCAGGGCGCGTTCCGTCTCGGCCTCGTCATGAACTTCCACCAGAACATCCATGCCATAGGCGATCGCGGCGTCTTCCAGCGCAAGCGCTGTTGCATCGTCCACCGCCGCCATGATGACGAGGATCGCATCGGCGCCCCAGGCCCGCGCTTCGGCGACCTGATAGGTGTCGAACATGAAGTCCTTGCGCAGCGCCGGCAATTGCGTCGCCTCACGCGCATCCTTCAGGAACTGCAGGCTTCCCATGAAGCTCGGTTCGTCGGTGAGGATAGAAAGGCAGGCCGCGCCGCCCCGCTCATAGTCTTTCGCGATCGCTACCGGATCGAAGTCGTCGCGGATGACCCCCTTGGAGGGGCTTGCCTTCTTCACTTCGGCAATCAGCGCAAGACCGCCGGTCTCCGTGCGATTGCGGATCGCTTCGAGAAAGCCCCGCGGCGGGCCTGCGTCCGCCGCCAGGCGCTCGAGCTCGTCGATACCTGTCCGCGATTTCGCCGCGGCGATCTCATCGCGCTTATAGGCTTCGATGCGGCTCAGAATGTCGATGGCGGGCTGGGTATCACTCATGATGTATTTTTCCCAAGGCGCTGGGTCACGCTGACCAGCCTGTCGAGAGCGGCCTGGGCCTGTCCCTCGTCGATTGCGTTCTGGGCCATCCGCACGCCCTCTTTGAGGTCGCCGGCCTTGCCCGCTACCACCAGCGCGCCGCCCGAATTCAGGCAGACGATATCGCGATAGGCGCCGGCTTCGCCCGAAAGAAGTGCCGACAGCCGCAGCGCGTTGTCCGCAGCCTCGCCGCCGCGAATTTCGGACAGATGGGCGACCTTCAGTCCGACATCTTCGGGTTTGACCGTAAAGGTCCGGATTTCGCCGTTGATCAGTTCGGCCACCTGGGTTTCGCCGGTTGTCGTCATCTCGTCGAGACCGTCACCATGGACGACCCAGGCACGTTCCGTGCCGAGTTCGCGCAGCGTCAGAGCCATGGGCTCGATCCATTCGGGCCCGAAAACGCCGATCAGCAGGCGCGTGACGCCCGCCGGATTGGTCATCGGCCCGAGAATGTTGAACATGGTCCGCGTTCCGAGCTCCTTGCGGGTCGGCCCCACATGACGCATCGCGGCATGGTGGTTCGGTGCGAAGAGGAAGGCGAGACCCGCTTCCTTGATGACGTCGGAGAGCTGGTCCGGCTTCAGGTCGATGTCGACGCCGAGGGCCGCCAGCACGTCCGCAGCGCCGGAGCGCGAGGAGAGGGCGCGATTGCCGTGTTTGGCGACCGGCACGCCGCAGCCCGCGATGACGAAGGCCGAGGCCGTCGAGATGTTGACGGTGCCGGAATTGTCGCCGCCGGTTCCGACGATATCGACTGTTCCTTCGGGAGCTTCGACGCGGGTCATGTTCGCCCGCATGGCCGAAACCGCGCCGGCGATCTCGTCGACGCTTTCGCCGCGGACCCTCAACGCCATCAGGAGACCGCCGATCTGCGACGGCGTCGCTTCGCCCGACATCAGGATCGAAAAGGCAGTTTCAGCTTCCGAGCGCGTCAGCGCCTTTCCGCTCGCAACCTTGGCGAGATAGGGTTTGATCCGTTCGCTCATCGCAGCAGGCTCTTGGCGTTCTCGATCCCGTTCGGATAGATTTCAAGCGGATAATCCTTCTGGACCCGCGTTACGTAGCTCTGGACCAGATCGTTGGTGAGCCCGGACTGCACCTGTCCGATCTGCGTCTGGTTGACGTTGTCGAGCGGCGAGGCCGGCGGTGCCACCTCGTCGATCTGCAGCACGACCTGTTCGAGCGCGCCCCGACCCTTAGCGGCTTCGATCGTGCCCTTGCCGCCGGAAAAGGCCGCCTGGCTCGCCTGCGCGCCGATCTCGCCCGCGCCGCTCTGGCGCGTGATGCCCATCGCGCTCTGCACTTGAAGACCGTTTTCCTCAGCGACGCCCTGAAGCGATTTGCCACTTCGGACCTCGTCCGCAAGCGCCTGAGCCCGTTCTTCGACAAGGCGCAGGGTTTCAGCCTGCGTCCAGTCGTTGACGACCTGCTGACGCACTTCGTCGAGGGTTCTGTCGCGCGCCGGCTGGACGTCCGTCACATCGAAGAAGAGATAGCCACCGTCATCGGTCGTGAGCGGAATATTATCGAAGCCGGGTTCGCTCTGGAAGGCTTCCGTGAGGAGTTCGTTCTCTCCCGACAGGGCTGTGACCGGTGCACCGGATGGATCGCGCCCCTGGCGGTCAACCGCCTTGTAGGTTTCGACGGTAAGGCCTGCCTCCTGGGTCGCTTCCTCGAAGCTCGCCCCGCCTGCGCGTGAATCCTCGTAGGTCTGGTAGGCCGTATTCAGGGCATCGCTTGCATTGTTGAGCGCAAGATCGCGGCGAATATCGTCCGCAACCTCTTCGAGCGGCGTCACCCTTGCTTCCTGAATTTCGGACACCCGAACGATCGTGGGGCCGAAGCGGCCGTCGATGACGTCCGAGGTCTGTCCGCTATCCAGCGAAAACGCTGCCTGACGAATATCGGGGTCTGGAATATCCTCTTCGGTGACGAGACCGATCGCGGTATCGCCCGGGTTCTTGCCGGCAGCACGTGCGACATTCTCGAAAGTCGCCCCGCCAGCGAGTTTTTGAGCCGCTTCATCAGCCGCCGCCCGATCGGAGAACACGATCTGGCTGACCTGCCGCCGCTCCGGTTCGCCGTAGCGGCTTTGATACTGCTCGTAATCGGCGGCGATCTGCTCGTCCGTGACCGCGCTTTCGTCTGCGATCGTCTCACGCGTCAGCCGCGCAACCTGAAGGCCGCGAAATTCCGGCGCAGCGTAATTGGCCTTGTGTTCCTCGAAATAGGCCTGAAGCTCTTCGTCGCTTGGTTGTGGTTCGCTCTCGAGGGCACCCGGTCCGACCGAGATATAGCTGACATTGCGCCGCTCGCCATTGAAGAGACCGAGCGCTTCTTCGTAGGCCTTGGGAAGGGTAATGCCGTTGCTCACCGCATCGACGATCTGCGTGCGCATCGCGGAATCTTCCTGATACGCGATATAATCGGACTCGCGCAGGCGGATCTGGTTCAGGAGATTGCGGAACAGCGAGCGGGAGAAATTGCCCGAGGCATCCTGAAAACTCGGATCGTCCGCGATAATCCGCGCAAGCCGTTCATCCGAGATCCCGAGGCCGATATCGCGCGCCTGTTCGGTCAGGACAGCGCCGGAGACCAGCTGAGAGAGTACGGCCTGATCGATCCCGAAGGCCGAGGCCTCTTCCGGTGTCAGCTCACGCCCGAGCTGCCGGGTGATGCCTGAGCTCACCTGATTATAGGTGAGGGCGTATTCGGGCAGCGGCACATCGGTCTTGCCGACGCTGAGGACGGCATCCTGATTGCCGCCCCGGAAGACATCGCCGATGCCCCAGACCGCAAAACTCAACACGAGAAGGCTGAGCAGGATCTTGGCAGTCCAGCCGGTCGTCGCTTTTCTTAGCGAATTGAGCATGTCACTCCCTTGAATATCCAGCCGCTCTTCTTGCGGGGCGGCGTATCCGGGTTCTTATTAGGAAACAAGGCTCGACCGGCGCAAGGCACCGGCTGCCGATTGATTTCGGCTTTCCCAGGCGGTAGTTCCAGAACCGAGTTGAGAGATTTATCGGTCCCTGAAGGGGTAAATATGACGACGCCACTGATTGCCGGCAATTGGAAGATGAATGGCACCCTCAGATCCCTCACCGAGCTGAAGGGGATCGCGGATGCGATCAAGGACGGCCGGACGGAGGGCACGGATGTGGTCGTCTGCCCGCCGGCAACCATGCTTTCGGCAAGCCGCGGTATTCTGCACAACGCCGCGAAGGTGGGCGGGCAGGACTGCCACGCCGAAGTCAGTGGTGCCCATACGGGTGATATCGCGGCCGAAATGCTGAAGGATGTCGGTGCTTCCTATGTGATCGTCGGTCACTCGGAGCGTCGCGGCGACCACGGCGAAAGCGACGAGATGGTTCGCGCCAAGGTGAAGGCGGCCTGGCGGGCGAAACTCGTCGCGATCGCCTGCATCGGAGAAAGCCAGGAAGAGCGCGACGAGGGCCGGACACTCGATCGTCTCGGCGAGCAGCTTGCCGGATCGCTTCCTGATGGCGTCGAGGCCGATAATCTGGTCGTCGCCTATGAACCGATCTGGGCGATCGGCACCGGCCGAACGGCGACGTCCGAAGATGTCGCCGAAGCCCATGCCTTCATCCGCAAGACCCTGATACAGCGCTTTGGGAGCCAGACCGGATCGGCCATTCGCATTCTTTACGGCGGGTCGGTGAAGCCCGACAACGCCTTCGAGCTGATGCACACCGAGAACGTCAATGGCGCGCTAGTTGGCGGGGCGAGCTTGAAGGCGGCGGATTTTATTGCGATATGCGAGGCAGCGGCGCGGCCCGATGGTCGCGATCCATTCGAACCCGACTTTTCTGACCTTGAAATCGGCTTGGAATAACAAGCCATTTTCTATAGAAGGCGCGCCATTCACGTAAGACTGCGCAGCGCGTCCTGGAACATTCATGGAAACCATCCTTATCGTCGTCCACCTGATGATCGTCGTCGCGCTCGTCGTGGTGGTGCTCCTCCAGCGCTCGGAAGGCGGTGCTCTCGGCATCGGCGGCGGCGGTGGTGGCATGATGTCCGCACGCGGCGCGGCGAATGCGCTGACCAAGACGACGGGTATTCTCGCCGCGGGCTTTTTCGTCACCTCGCTGACCCTCGGCATCCTTGCCCGCTACAGCTCCCAGCCGACCGATATTCTCGATCAGCTTCCGTCCGGCCAGGGCCAGTCGACCGATGGCGGCAGCCTGCTCGATCAGCTGGGTGGCCTGCCTGGCGACAATGGCGGGGCCAATGGTGCTGCCTCGGGTGATGCCGGCGCTGCCGGCAGCGAGGCTCCGGCCGATAGCGGTGCCGCCGGAAACACATCCGGTGCTGCGCAGACCGAATCGCAGTCTCTGATCCCAGGTGCGTCGGGTGGCGCGTCCGGCGCATCGTCGACGCCATCGTCTCAGACCGAGGCTCCGGCAAACGAATCGCCGGCCAGTGCGACCGGTGCCGACAACAGCTTGTTGCTCGACCAGCCCGCGCAATCGGGCAATGGCACTGATACATCGAACGATGCCGGCGTAATTCCGGCCAATCCCGGCGAGAGCGCGCCGAATGCGGCCGACCCGGCCCCCATTCCGCCAGTCGAGGATCGCTCGGCTGTCGAACAGGCGCCGGATCAGCCGCTCTCGGGCGGAAATGCGCAGGGCGAGGCTCAGGCCGACCAGCAGGGCGAGAGCCAGACAGGCCAGTAAGGCCTGGGCTATAACGCTTTTACGAACGCGACGAGACCCGACGGGGTGCCTTTGGCGCCCCGTTTTGTTTGTGAATAAGAGACGCGTCCAGTTTTTTGACTGGCATCACCGCGCGTCTCACGATAACGGGAAGGCCCATGGCGCGATATATCTTCATCACCGGCGGCGTGGTCTCCTCACTCGGCAAGGGCATTGCTTCTGCAGCCCTCGGCGCACTCCTTCAGGCGCGCGGCTACCGCGTGCGCCTCAGGAAGCTCGATCCCTATCTGAACGTCGATCCGGGCACGATGAGCCCGACCCAGCATGGCGAGGTCTTCGTCACCGACGACGGAGCCGAGACCGATCTCGACCTTGGCCATTACGAGCGCTTCACGGGCCGCTCGGCGAACAAGGCCGACAACATCACCACCGGCCGCATCTATCAGAACATCATCGCGAAAGAGCGCCGCGGCGATTATCTCGGCGGCACGGTGCAGGTGATTCCGCACGTTACCGACGCCATCAAGGAATTCGTCCTCGACGGCAACGAGGATTACGACTTCGTCCTCTGCGAGATCGGCGGCACCGTCGGCGATATCGAGGCGATGCCTTTCATGGAGGCGATCCGCCAGCTCGGCAACGACCTGCCGCGCGGCGGGGCGATCTACGTTCACCTCACGCTGATGCCGTATATCCCGGCGGCGGGCGAACTGAAGACCAAGCCCACCCAGCACTCGGTGCGAGAACTGCGCGCCATCGGCATTCAGCCCGACATTCTCCTCGTGCGCGCCGACCGTCCGATCCCGGCCGACGAGCGGCGCAAGATGAGCCTTTTCTGCAATGTCCGTTCGACGGCGGTCATTCAGGCGCTGGATGTCGCGACGATCTACGACGTGCCGATCGCCTACCATAACGAAGGCCTGGATTCGGAAGTGCTGGCGGCATTCGGAATCGATCCCGCGCCCAAGCCGCAGCTCCAGCGCTGGCATCAGGTGGTCGACAATATCCGCAATCCCGAAGGCGAGGTCACCATCGCCATCGTCGGCAAATATACCGATCTGAAGGATGCCTATAAGTCGCTCATCGAGGCGCTCCAGCATGGCGGCATCGCCAACCGGGTGCGCGTCAAGCTCGACTGGATCCCCTCGGAAGTCTTCGAGAAGGAGGACCCGGCTCCCTATCTGGAGCGGGTGAACGGCATTCTCGTCCCCGGCGGCTTCGGCGAGCGCGGCTCGGAAGGCAAGATCCTCGCGGCCCGTTTCGCGCGCGAGCGCAACGTTCCCTATTTCGGCATCTGCTTCGGCATGCAGATGGCGGTGATCGAGGCCGCGCGCTCGCTCGCCGGTATCGAACAGGCCTCCTCCACGGAATTCGGCGAGACCAAGGAGCCGATCGTCGGCCTCATGACCGAATGGCTGAAGGGCAATGAGCTCGAACAGCGCGCGGCGGAAGGCGATCTCGGCGGCACCATGCGCCTTGGCGCCTACAAGGCGGCCCTCAAGGAAGGCTCGCGCATCGCCGGTATCTACGGCGACACCGAGATCAGCGAGCGCCACAGGCACCGCTACGAGGTCAACCGGGCCTATCGCGAGCGCCTGGAAGAGGCGGGCATGATCTTCGCCGGCATGTCGCCGGACGGACTTTTGCCCGAAACGGTCGAATTGCCCGACCATCCTTGGTTCATCGGCGTCCAGTATCATCCGGAGCTGAAGTCGCGCCCGTTCGAACCCCATCCGCTGTTCACCAGCTTCATTCAGGCGGCGGTGGAACGAAGCCGGCTGGTGTGATCCGTCGGACCGAGACGTGATGCCGTTCTCGATCCGAACTTTCAGGCCTCGTGGTCGAAAAGGCCATCCTTATCCGTAGACGGCGTATCCACCCGTTTCCTCGCTCCGGAGATTTGCGACCTGTGCGTCGGACTGAGAGCCGCCCAGAACGAGCGACTTGAACCTATCCCAGGGAAACAGCTTTCTCGGATCGGATCGACGATCCGGGTCAAGTTTCGCATGGGCGACGACGTGTTTGAGGTTAGGATATTTGAGCCAACAGTATCGGACGATCGCGGCCGTGGCTTCTATCTGCCATGATGAGAACGGATCCCTGTCATCCTGAGCGTTGACGACCTCGATGCCCAGAGAGAAGTGATTGACCTTCTTCTCTCCGTTCCAGACATCTGGATGGGATGCGGAGTTGCGCACATGCCAGGCCGCCCGAGTTTCGGGAGCGCAAGCCCAGACATGATGTCCATGAGCGTTTTCGTTTTCGTCCGGAACCAGCCAGTGGAAGCTCGCCCGACCTGCGCGCATTACGGAGACGGCGCCGTCGGAACTCGAGCCTGCCGTTCCGTGGATCACAACCGCGCGGATGCCTTCAATTGGATCGTAGAGCCGTGTCGACGTGCAATTCGCCCACGTATCCTGAATGTTGGGATACCAACGCTCCGACAGATCTTCGTCGTCGGGTTTAGCTCCATTTGGGAGATCGAATTGCCAAGTGCGAGAAACGTTCATCTCTTTCGTTCCTTCTCCTCAAAGTAGATATTAAATTTACTATTCAACTATCGGTTGATTTTTCTCGATAGGCAAGGTCAAAAATTTCAGGTGGAAGCGGCGCATCCCTGATCTCGGAGCGAGCGGACGATGGGAGGCGGAAGGCAATAGTGCTTGAGCGCTTCGGACAGGGCCTGTACGTGTGATCTCATGCGCCAGCTCGATCACATCGTCATGCCATTCGCCGCACTGTCTGAAGCGCGCGCGTTTTTCGAAAGCCTCGGCTTTACGGTTGCACCGGATGCGCAGCATCCATTCGGTACCGGCAATGCCTGCATCTATCTGGCGGACGGGCTCTTCATCGAGCCGCTTGCGCGCGTTGACGAGGACGCCTGCGAGGCGGCGGACCGCGACGGCAATCTCTTCGTGCGCCGCGATGCCGCGTTCCGCGCGGAGCATCCGTCAGCGTTTTCCGGCCTTGCTTTGAAATCCGATGACAGCCTCAAGGACCGCGAGAGCCTTGCCCTTGTCGGGCTCGCCGAAGAGGCGACCGTCGACTTCGAACGGACGTTGACGCTTCCCGATGCCACCACCGGCGAACTCGCCTTCCGCCTTGCCTTCGTGAAGGATTTTGCGCCGCGCGCGCCGAACATCTTCCTGTGTGAGGTGAGACGTTCTGCGACCGTCGATCGCGGCGAGCTGACAAGCCATCGAAACGGGGCAACGGGTCTTGCCGGCATCGAATTCGCGACGACGGACATCGAGGCGGCCGAGGCTTACTTCCAGGCCGTGCTCGACGGTGATTCGGACGAAGACGAGGACGGCAATCTCTTCTTCGACCTCCCGAACGGGAGGGTCACGGTGACGGAAGTCGGCGGGGAGGGCGTGCCGGCTTTTTCTCTGAGCGCGATCGTCATTCGCACAGGCGATCTCGGGGCCGTTCGCGGCGTTCTCAGCGAGGCCGCCGTCGACTTCGAGGCCGAAGAGGACTATCTCGCCGTTACCTGTCCCAACGGGGCGGGCCGCATCGTTTTCACCGGCTGAGCGACTCCCCCATGAACAAGATCAACAATCAGGTCGCGGCAGCGTCCGTGAACTTTGCCAACGACAAGCCCCTGGCGCTGATTGCCGGCCCCTGCCAGATGGAAAGCCGCGATCATGCGATGATGATCGCCGAGCGGATGAAGACCATCACCGAGGACCTCGGCATGGGCTACGTCTTCAAGGCAAGCTTCGACAAGGCGAACCGCACGAGCCTGAAGGGCCGGCGGGGCATCGGTCTCGGCAATGCACTGCCGGTGTTCGAGGAAATTCGCGATCAGCTGCAGCTGCCGGTCATCACCGACGTTCACACAGAAGAGCAATGCCGGGAAGCGGGCGCGGTCTGCGACATCCTGCAGATCCCGGCCTTCCTCTGCCGCCAGACCGATCTTCTTATCGCCGCCGCGAAGACCGGCTGCGTCGTGAACATCAAGAAGGGTCAGTTCCTCGCGCCCTGGGATATGAAGAACGTTCTTGCCAAGGTGACCGACAGCGGAAATCCGAACGTGCTTCTCACCGAGCGCGGCGTCTCCTTCGGCTATAACACGCTGGTCTCGGACTTCCGCGCGCTTCCCATCATGGCCGAGACGGGTGCGCCGGTCGTCTTCGACGCAACCCATTCGGTCCAGCAGCCGGGCGGACAGGGCGGCTCGTCGGGCGGTGAACGCCGCTTCGTGGAAACGCTCGCGCGAGCTGCCGTCGCGGTCGGCGTCGCCGGGCTCTTCATCGAGACCCATGAGGACCCGGACAACGCCCCCTCCGATGGGCCAAACATGGTGCCGCTCGACCGGATGCCGGAGCTGCTCCGTCGCCTGAAGGCGCTGGATGATCTCGTGAAAGGGTTTTGATTTCGATCCGGTCAGGTTGCTGAATTTGCCGGTTTCGACTGTTCAGCCTCAATCGCCTGTCATAAAAGCCACCTAACAAGAAACGCGCAAACCGTGAGGACCCATTTTATGACCGCCATCATCGATATTATTGGCCGTGAAATTCTCGATAGCCGGGGCAATCCGACCGTCGAGGTGGACGTGGTCCTCGAAGACGGCTCCATGGGCCGGGCGGCTGTGCCATCGGGTGCCTCCACCGGCGCATATGAAGCCGTCGAGCTGCGCGACGCCGACGAGCGCTATATGGGCAAGGGCGTCCAGAAGGCGGTCTATGCGGTCAATAACGAGATCGCGGAAGAAATCGTCGGCATGGAAGCCGAAGATCAGCTGATGATCGACGCGGCTCTTTGCGACCTCGACGGCACCGACAACAAGAGTCGCATCGGCGCGAACGCCATTCTCGGCATCTCGCTCGCTGTCGCCAAGGCGGCCGCCGAGTCGGCCGGGCTTCCGCTTTATCGCTATGTGGGCGGCCCCTCGGCCCATGTCCTGCCCGTTCCGATGATGAACATCGTCAATGGCGGGGCTCATGCGGACAACCCGATCGACTTTCAGGAATTCATGATCATGCCGGTCGGCGCGGAGCGCTTCTCCGATGCCCTTCGCATGGGGGCCGAGACCTTCCACACGCTGAAGAAGATGCTGAAGGATGCCGGCCACAACACCAATGTGGGCGATGAGGGCGGTTTTGCGCCCAGCCTCGGTTCGCCGAAGGAAGCGCTCGACTTCATCATGCAGGCCGTCGAGAAGGCCGGCTACAAGCCGGGCGACGACATGTTCATCGCGCTCGATTGCGCGGCGACGGAGTTCTGCAAGGACGGCACCTATGATCTTACTGGCGAGGGCCGCAAGCTCTCGGCCGACGACATGGCCGGCTATCTCAAGGAGCTGTCGGACGCCTATCCGATCATCTCGATCGAGGACGGCCTCGACGAAGACGACTGGGAGGGCTGGACGAAGCTGACGAAGTCGATCGGCGACAAGGTGCAGCTGGTCGGTGACGATCTGTTCGTCACGAACTCCAAGCGCCTGAAGAAGGGCATCGAGATGGGGGCGGCCAATTCGATCCTCGTTAAGGTGAACCAGATCGGCTCGCTCTCCGAAACGCTCGATGCTGTTTCCGTCGCCCATCGCGCCGGCTATACGGCCGTGATGTCGCACCGTTCGGGCGAAACCGAAGACTCGACCATTGCCGATCTCGCCGTCGCGACGAACTGCGGACAGATCAAGACCGGCTCACTCGCCCGTTCGGACCGGGTCGCCAAGTACAATCAGCTTCTGCGTATCGAGGAAGAACTCGGCAGCCAGGCGGATTATGCCGGCCGCAGTGTTCTGAGGTCTGGCCGATAAGCTTTTAGCGTCGAGGATCAGACGACCATAAAAAAGCCCGGGCCGCATTCGGCTCGGGCTTTTGATTGTCTGTGGGTGATTTTATCAGCCGCGACGACAGCCTCCGGCGCGGTTCTCAGGCCGAAGCCGCGACCGATCGGGGCGCTGGCCCGCGTGCGGCAAGGATCTCGCCGACGCGCATGCGCACATCGCCAATGGCGAACGGCTTGTCGAGCACGTCCTCGACGATCCGGCTCAACTCGCTGGCGGCTTCCTTCTGCTCGGCATAGCCGGTCATCAGCAGGATCTTGATATGCGGCCATTTCCGCGCGGCCTCATGGGCGAGCTCAATGCCCGTCATGGCCGGCATGCGGATATCGGACAAGATCAGATCGAACCGCCCGCCGGCTTCATCCAACAGGTCGAGCGCTTCCTCGCCATCCTCGGCTTCACAAACGTCATGACCATCCATGCGCAGGGCGCGAGCGACGAGATGGCGGACCGCCTGTTCGTCCTCCGCAATCAGTATGTTCGCCATGGTCCGCACCTCCAATGCCGGCTTTGAGACACAACTCGAAGCCGCTTCTTCTTGCCGAACGCACGCTTCGGTTCGATGATGGCGGCAATGAGTCCGCTCCGGTCTATCGGTTTGTTTTCAACACTTTGTGAAGCGCGCATCGGTTTTTCAGCGTACAAACTGCACGTCGAAGCTGTCCCCGGACTGGATTGCCGCCTGCCGAACCGGGAAGCTTCGCGTTATCCACAGCTTATCCAGCGTCGATTCACAGCGTTCGGCCTGGCTGAAGAGGTCCGTCCCTCCGGTCTCGCGCCTGCCCGGTCGCCGTTTTGTCCGCAGGCGCCTATTCTTCGACGAGATATCCGATGAAGGGCAGTTCCCGGAACAGATATGCCGCATCGAGGCCGTAGCCGACGACAAACTTGTCCGGACAGGAAAAGCCGACATGATCGGCCTCGATGTCCACCTTTCGATGACCTGGCTTGTCGAGAAGAACGGCGAGACCCACGGATTTCGCACCCCGTTCCCACATCAGCTTCTGCGCGAGCGCGACCGTGCGTCCGCTCTCCAGAATGTCCTCGATCAGGATCACGTCGCGACCGTCCACCGGTCGTTCGATGTCGCGGAAGAGGCGAACTTCCCCACCTTGGGTGCCGGCGCCGTAGCTCGACAGCGAAATGAACTCCACTTCCGCCGCAACGCCCTTCCGGCTCAGAGCCCGCATCAGGTCGGCGGTGAAGACGAACGCGCCTTTCAGCACCGAAACCAGCATCAGATTGCCGGCGTCCGCGCCATAGCGGGTCGCGATCTCATCAGCGATCCGGTCGACCTCGGTCCTGATCTCATTCTCGCCGAAGAGTTCGAGAACCGTTCGTCCGTGACGTCTCATTTCAGATTTCCATTGCTTGGAGCGACCGGCCTCAAAGACAGTTCGAGCGGTCCCTTGATCGTGTCGGGTAGCAGAACCGAGGATGAAAAGCCCAGCTGCTCTCCGGATCGAAGCGGGCTCCGCGTAACCTCGATCCGCCGCACGACGCGCCCGCCCTCGCCATCCGTCAGGACGATCTCGATCGGCGGCACGGACTGTTCGCTCGCCGCATTCGAGACGTCACCCGTCAGTGTCAGGATCGATGCGCCGTCGCGGGGAAGGAGTTCCGCCTTGACGTTTGACACGTCGAGGCCGTTTCCAAGCGTGGTATCGCTAACGGTGTCGGAGACGCGCGTTGCAGCCGATCCTCCCGCGAGGTCGAGGAGACTTGGCAGAATGAAAAGCGCCGCCATCACCGCGCCAGCGATACAGGCAATCTTCAACGGAGCGCTGGAGGCATACGCGGGCTGCTCCTCGATCGTCTCTTCTAACGGCCGGGCACCGCCATGGCGAAAGAGATCGACCTCGGGCTCTGGCCGGCGTTTGAAGAAGGTGGTTCGCTTGCCCGCGTCCCCGGCAAGCGTCTGGGACGGGTTCGTCCAGCGCGGCGTGCCGAGATGCCGGTAACCGCTGTTTCCCGGCAGCCGGTCGCGCGGGTCCTTGTCGTTCAGCCGCCGCGCATGGCCTTCGATGACGAGCGGCTTGCGCGGAAGGTCGCTCTCTCGCCGGTCGTTCGGTGTCTTCATCGCGTGCTCGCTCATCGGGGGCGGCCTGTTTTGCCGACTGCGCTTGAAGAGCCTATACCAAGCATTCAAAGCTCGTGCGAGGCTCACGCAGGGTGGATGGACGATAGTTGGCCGATGCGGCCTTCATCTTCGCGATCGAGGGTCGATGCGTCCCCAAAGAGACTCAAGCTGAAATCGTCGGAGTTTTGCCGCTTTTTCGGCCAAGGTCGCGGGCAGCAGAAACGGTTTAAGACGTTCAGGAAAGCGACGTTTCGTGATTAGGTTCGAGAATGTCGGTTTGCGCTACGACGCCGGGGAGGAAATCCTGAAGGATCTCAACTTCGAGATCCGCAGGCAGTCGTTTCAGTTTCTCACGGGCCCGTCCGGCGCGGGGAAGACCAGCCTTCTGCGCATGCTTTTCCTCGCCCTTCGCCCGACACGTGGTTCGATCAGCGTGCTCGACCGCGACGTCTCGACGCTGTCGCGCCGGGATCTGCCGTCGATTCGACGGCGTATCGGCATCGTCTTTCAGGATTTCCGCCTGCTCGATCATCTGACGACCTTCGAGAACATCGCATTGCCGCTGAGGGTGCGGGGCCGGTCCGAGGAGAGCTACAGGCAGGACGTCGTCGACCTGATCGAATGGGTTGGGCTCGGCGCGCGCAAGGACGCCTTCCCGGTCACCATGTCCGGCGGCGAAAAACAGCGCGCCGCGATTGCCCGCGCGCTCATCGACCAGCCGGACATCCTCCTTGCCGACGAGCCGACCGGCAATGTCGATCCGCCCATGGCGCGTCGCCTGCTCCGCCTGTTTCTGGAGCTCAACCGAACCGGGACGGCGGTCGTCATCGCAACTCACGACTTCGGCCTGATGGACCAGATCGGCGCGCGCCGCATGATGCTGGAGGAGGGGCGGCTTGCGATCCAGGACTGATTATCTGGCCGCGCTTCAGCCTGTCTTTGGGCGCATCCGGGATATTACCTTGCGCCGCAAGGCCGGTCGTCAGGCGCCGATCGTTCCCTCTTCGAGTGTGTCCGGCCGCGCGCTCGTCATCACCGTCGCGATCATGACCTTCCTCGCCAGCCTCACTGTCGGTGCCGTGACTCTGGTTTCGGAGACCGCGGAAGACTGGCAGAACGACATATCGCAGGAGATCACAGTCCAGATTATTCCGCGTGAAGGGCTCGATATGGACGTCGCGCTTGCAACCGTGGAACAGCTTGCGCGCGAAACACCTGGCGTCACCAGCGCCGCGCGGCTGACCGATGCCGCGACCTCGCGGCTCCTCGAACCATGGCTCGGCGCGGAACTCGAATTGACCGAACTGCCGGTGCCGCGCCTCGTCGTGATCTCGATCGATGGCGACAATCCGCCAGATTTCGACGGCCTTCGGCGAGATCTGGAGGAAGCCGTTCCGCAGGCCGAGCTCGACGACCACCGGGCCTGGGTCTCGCGGCTCGTCGCCATGGCGAATGCGATGATCATCACGGGGGCGGGCGTCCTCATGCTCGTCCTCATCGCGACCGCGCTGACCGTGGTCTTTGCGACGCGCGGTGCCATGGCCGGCAATCGCCAGATCGTCGAAGTGCTGCATTTCGTGGGCGCCCGGTCCGAGTTCATCGCCGAGCAGTTTCAGTGGCATTTCCTGCGGATGGGGCTCATCGGGGCGCTGGCGGGCGGTGTCTTCGCCATCGTTCTCTTTTGGACGATCGGGCTCTGGACGGCCAGCAATCAGGCACGACCCGAGGCTGACCAGATCTCGGCTCTTTTCGGTTCCTTCGCGATCGGCTGGACCGGCTATCTTGGCGTTGCCCTGATCATCGCTATCGTCGGACTTCTCACAGCCCTCACGTCACGGTTCACGGTTCTGAAACAGCTTTCCCTGATCGATATGCTATCGCCTGTGGAAAACTGAGTTCTATATATGACAGACCCACCTAAGACGCAGGTCCGGCATCAGCCTGCGGCTTTAGGCTCCACGCGATATGGACGCGTAACTGACGGAGACGTTGAGACCCGATGTCGATGAGGCGAACATGATAGGCCGCGGTGGCCGAAAGGATGGCAAGGTTCGGCCCGAGAGGGCGAACTGGGCCGAAATGCTGCGCCGCGGTCGAAAGCGGCGCTTCGCGCTCCTGTGTGCCGTCATCCTCGTTGTCGGCGGTTTCACGGTCGGCAGCTTCCTGCGTTACACCGAAACGACGGCTGCGGTCTCGCGCCTCGAAAACGTGCCGAAGGCCGATGCGATCGTGGTTCTGACCGGCGGTGCCAATCGTATCGAGCGGGCGCTCACCCTCCTGAAGAACGGATATGGCAAGCGCCTTCTGATCAGCGGCGTCAACGAGAATACGAGCGCCAGCGCGATCGCGCGCATGACCAATACCGATCTCGCTCTCTTCAAGTGCTGTGTCGACATCGATGTCGCAGCCCTCGACACCGTCGGCAACGCGATGGAGGCTGTGCGCTGGGCGGCCCGGAACAATTTTAACGATCTGATACTCGTCACCAGCGATTATCACATGCAGCGTTCGCTGATCGAGTTCGAGCGGGTGGGCAATCTCGATCGTATCACGCCCGTTGCCGTACGCCTCGACGAGCTCTGGCAGGACGATGCGATCCCAAGCCGGCGAGGGCTCGAGGTGCTCGTGACCGAATACGCAAAGCTCATGGCGGCGCGGGTCAGAGCTGCGATCGTCGGCGTCGATCCGATGGTGTCGTCCGCCAATGCGGAGCCCTCCGCCTGAGGTTCGAGAGCGTTCCCGCGTCCTCTGCCGGTTCAGTGCGCGGGCCGAGGTCAATGGCCTTTCCGCGGTTTCCCTCGCGCCCGAGACACCATTGACTGTCTCGCCTCGATCGGCTTTCCAAGATCGGAGCTCGTCCCTCTGTTGCGCGTTGCAGCGTTGCGCGAATGGGACCAATGCTTTCTCGACCGGGCCCTGGCTCTCAAGGAGACAAATCCCGCCCCAGAGCGAAATGCGGTAAGTCCAAGTCGGCATTTCGCTCTCAATCTTTGGTTTGCCGCATGATGTGATCCGAAAAGCCATGCAATTTTTCGGATCACATCATGCTCTAGAGGCCTTTTTCATGCTGATCGTGCGTTCGATCCTTTTTCAGATCGCCTTCTACCTCAATTTCATCATCCGGTTGCTATTCGCGGTACCGGTGATGTTTTTTGTATCCGAGGAGACCAACTGGCGGATCATCAAGAGCTGGTGCCGATCGAGCCTCTGGATCCTGAAGACCTTCGCCGGCACGGGCTCTAGGGTGACGGGGCTCGAGCATCTCCCGGACGGCCAGGCGATCATCGCATCGAAACATCAGTCGTTCTGGGACATCATCGCCCTCGTGCCGCATCTGGACCGCCCCTCCTTCATCCTGAAGAAGGAGCTCTTGAGCATCCCGCTCTTCGGCCAGTACGCAAGGCTCATGGGTATGATTCCGGTCGATCGGAAGAAGCGTGGCGGCGCCATCGCCTCAATGCTGGAAAACGCCAGGGTCGCCGCAGCGGCGGGGCGACAGATCGTGATCTTTCCCGAAGGCACACGCAGTGAGCCGGGATCGGCTCCCGACTATCGGCAGGGTATCTACCGTCTCTACGAGACGCTTGATCTCCCGGTCGTGCCGGTGGCCCTCAATTCCGGGCTCTACTGGCCAAGGCACGATGTGCGTCGCTGGCCGGGCACGGCGCATGCCGAATTCCTCGAGCTGATCCATCCCGGCCTGTCGCGCATGGATTTCTTCAAGCGCCTTCGCGGATCGATCGAGGAGAGGTCGGGCGAACTTCTCGCCGAAGCCTATCGCGAGGACGGTTTGAAGCCGCGCACCGAAGTCGGGCGGCGGAAGCTGGAGAGCGCGTTGACAGGCGACAACGTCTCGGAGTGATCCGGCATTCGTCTCAATCAGCCGGGATGGGGCTGATTGAGACGGCTGACCACGCTTTCGAGCCAGGCGTCTTTCAGGCCCATGCGATGAATTTCCTTAAGGGCATTGGTCACATACTCGGTATTCGGACCTGAACGTCCGTGGGCGCCCATTACGATCCGCGCGGCGTTCTCTGCGGAAATCTTGCCGCCATACTGGCTATGGCCGCGATCGACGACATAGGTGATGGCGTTAAGGCCAGTGCCATCCTTGAGACGGATCGAAACGGTCTTTTCAAGATAGACATGGGTCACGAGTTCGCGTGCCCTCAGATAGGCCATCACGCTTTCGCGGTTGCGGCCATTCACCCTAAAGGCCATGCCGACACAGGAGCCACCCCGGTCCAAACCAAAGACGAGCCCCGGCCTTTCGGGGGTGCCGCGATGCACATGGCTGCGAACGCACAGCGCGCGATGGAAACCGGCAAGGCGTGCGACCGATCGTTCCTCGTAATCAAAACCGGGGTTCCAGATCAGCGAGCCGTAGCCGAACACCCAGAAGTCATTATTTTCGCCCATTCCTGCCCGTTATGCCTCTTACCACGTCATCCGTCTTTCAAAGGGGAGCTTCGTTGTCTTCGTCAACCTCGGAACCACGCCGTATCCGCCGCGCCTATATCTGGATTGCCGCAATTGTCGTCGTTCTCTTCGCAATCCTGACGGGGTTCTGGTTCTACGCCGCCTCCGAACTCGATCGGGTCACCAGCCGGGCGATCGAGAATGCCGAGCGAGACGGCATCCTTGTCTCTTGTGACGGCCGCGATGTCGTGGGCTACCCTTTCCGTCTCGGACTTGTCTGTGACGATCTCTCGGTCATCGTGCCGCGCAACGGGGTCGAGGTGGATGCCGGATCGTTCCGCAGCGCCGCCCAGATCTATCAGCCGAACCTCGTCGTCAGCGAACTGAGTGCGCCTGTGCGGATCGAAACCGCGGGCGAACTCCCGGTCGATCTGAATTGGGAGCTTGCCCAGTCGAGCGCGAGCTTCTGGACGGAAGGGCTCGACCGGATTTCCATCGCCATCGATGCGCCGCGTATCGCCATCGGCGGCGAGCTCGTTTTCAACGCGAGTTCGGGCGAACTGCATGCCCGGCGCCGCGACGGCGATCTCGATATCGCAGGCAATCAGCGATCGGCGAAAATCGATATTCCTCAACTCAGCAGCATCCCGGATTTCGACCTCTCGACCGATCTCACGATCCAGAATGCGGCGGATTGGCTTTCAGGAACGGCCTCGGGGCGCTCGGCGCGCGAACTATTCGCCGGCCGGAGCGGCACGCTTCGCTCCTTGCAGCTGCAGTTGAGCGGCGATCCGGCCGGTGCCGATCTTGCGGGCGATTTTTCGTTCTCTCAGGAAGGCCTCCTGTCGGGAACCTTCGATCTCGCCGTGACATCTCCCGAACGGCTGGCTTCGATCATCGGCTCGATCGCGCCTGAAGCCCAGTCGATCGCGAATACGGTCGCATCGGTCGTTCCCTATGTCGGAACAACCGAGAACGGCCGGACCACGATCCGCGTGACAGCGAATGACGGTCAGCTCGCGGCGGGTGTCATTCCGCTTGGCCAGATCCCGCCGCTGAAGTGATACCGAGGGGCCTTTGAAACCGATGGTTTCGAAGGTCCGGCGGTATGATTTGGCGACCGCCTCATTCATATGGACGCTGATAAACGCCTGCGAAGCGGAGGCCGGCGCCTCGGGTGAAGGCCATATGATGGTCAGTAGTGAGGCGGTTTCGTCACTTCCGGCTTGCCGCCGCCGTCCTCGACGGCGCCGACCCGGTCTGTCAGATGCTCGATCTTCAGCTGCAGATTCCGGATCGCGCCATAGGCTTTCGCCAGCTCCTCCGACAATTCCTCGATCGTGTTCGACTGGTGGCTGGTCAGCACCTCGAGATCCTCGAGCCTGCTTTCTACGGATGAATCGTGTTCGGCCATGGCCCTTGCTTCATTCGCTTTCTCGTCCCGATCCGAAAATTGGAGAAAAGCGTCTGCCTTGTCCATGGCAAGACCGAAAGATAGGCGAGATCGCATAAAGATCGGTCGACAAAGAGAGCGTCAGCCTATCCTATGGCGGCGGATATGATTGACAGCAATTTCATCGAAGCGAGACACCGAAATGGCCGATGACCTCTTCGCCAAGGCCAAATCCGCGATGCGCAAGGCTCACGCGCCCTATTCCAAATTCCCGGTGGGCGCTGCTCTGAGGACGTCGGACGGGCGAATCTATGCCGGCTGCAACGTCGAGTCGGTCAGCTTTCCCGAGGGTTGGTGCGCGGAGACGACGGCGATCGGGCATCTCGTCATGGACGGGGGCGGTCGCATCGCCGAAATTGCGGTCGTCGCAGAGAAGCTCCCTGCATGCAGCCCCTGCGGCGGATGCCGCCAGCGCATCGCCGAGTTTGCCAGCGCCGAGACGAGGGTTCATCTCTGCGACGTCGATGGCGGCGTGATCAAGACGGTCACCATGGGAGACCTTCTGCCGCTGGCCTTCGATACCGAGGAGCTGAGAGGGGAGGCCGGCTAGGGGAGCGATGCAGGTGGGTCGGGCTTTTTCGGCCCGCGAGAGCTTGGCGTCGTGCCGCAGCCCTAACGTTCCATCGTCAGCCGCCCGTCTTCGACGGAAAAGCGGTCGAGCTGGGACAGGAAGCTCATCCCGACCAGCGTGACGCCGAGCGTTCCTTCCTCCAGCACCAGCGCATCGACGTCGCGCACGACGATCGTTCCGATCTCGACCCGGTCGATTCGCGCGCTCGCGCCTTTCGCGACCCCATTCGCGGTCTGGACGGGAACGGTCCAGTCGCTTGGCTTCACATAGATGCCGATCTGCCGCGCTGTCTTCTCGTCGATTGCGACTTGTGTCGCGCCCGTATCGATCAGGATCGGGTTGCGCATGCCATTCAGCCGGGCATCCGTTCTGAAATGTCCCATCAAGTCTGCGTTCAGAACGACGCTGCTGCGAAAACTGCCGCTGTGAGCGTCCGCCGGTGCGGTCTGGATCGCAGCGTCCAGAACGGGCGTTGCCGGCTCGACCCGCTCTGGTCCCGAGCGCTGCTTGTCGAGATAGCTCTGCAGGACCGAAGGCACTGCCAATCCCCCAAGGGAGCAAAGGGTCAGGAGAAAGATCGCACGGGACATCACGGCAGGGCGCCTCGACTTTCACTGAAACATGAAGGCCAAGCCTGCCATGGGCTCACTTACCGGGTTCGAAACGCGGCGTCTTTCCATTCCCCTTGTTGCGAAAAGGGTAAAGGATTGGAGAACGTCGCTTCGCCCTTTGAACCTATTTCGTTCCGTACATGCGATCGCCCGCATCGCCGAGACCCGGCACGATATAGCCAAGCTCGTTGAGATGGCTGTCGATCGACGCGGTGAAGACCTGAACGTCCGGATGGGCTTCGCGAAACCGCTTCACGCCTTCGGGGGCTGCAAGCAGACACAGAAAGCGCAGATTGGTGGCGCCCTGCTGCTTCAGGCGCTCGACGGCCAGAATGGCCGAGTTCGCCGTCGCGAGCATCGGGTCGACCACGATGACGAGACGGTTGCCCATCTGCTCCGGTGCCTTGAAATAATATTCGACGGGTTCGAGCGTCTTCTCGTCCCGGTAGAGCCCCACATGGGCGACGCGCGCGGCCGGCACGAGATCGAGCATGCCCTCAAGGAGGCCGTTTCCGGCGCGCAGGATCGAGGCGAAGACGAGCTTCTTGCCCTCCAGAACCGGGGCGTCCATCTCCATCAGAGGCGTTTCGATGCGCTCGGTCGTGATTTCGAGCTGCCGGGTGACCTCGTAGCAGAGCAGCGTCGAAATCTCGCGAAGAAGGCGCCGGAAACTGGCCGTCGAGGTCTCCTTTTTCCGCATGATTGTCAGCTTGTGCTGCACAAGAGGGTGATCGATGACCGTGACGCCGTCCATGCTGGCTCCCATCGTTTGAGTCCGTCAGCGCGCAGATAAAGCAGGTTGGTCAGAGAAAGGAAGTTCCGAATCGACCGGGCTTAAGTCCAAGAAGAGCTGCGACGCTCGCGCCGATGTCCGCGAAGGTCTCCCGTTCGCCGATGTCCCGTGGCTCGATGCCGGGACCGAAACCGAGGATCGGCACGCGCTCGCGCGTATGATCGGTGCCCCGGAAGGTTGGATCGCACCCATGGTCGGCGGTGATGATGCAGAGATCGCCCGGCCGCAGGGCAGTCTCGATTTCCGGGAGACGCGCATCGAAGGCTTCGAGGGCGGCGGCATAGCCGGCGACATCGCGCCGGTGCCCGTAAACCATGTCGAAGTCGACGAGGTTCGAAACGATAAGATCGCCATCCTTTGCCCGCCCGATCGCTTCGAGCGTCGCGTCCACCAGCGCCATGTTGCCGTCGCCCTTGATGGAGACGTCGACGCCGCGATGGGCGAAGATGTCGGCGATCTTTCCGATGCCGTAGACCGTTCGGCCTGCAGTGTGAGCCGTGTTAAGGATCGTCTCGCCGGGGGGAGGGACGGAAAAGTCGCGGCGATTGGCTGTGCGTTTGAAGGTGTCTGCGCTTTCTCCGGTAAACGGTCGCGCGATGACCCGTGCGATGTTGAGTGGATCGCAATGTCCGCGCGCCGCTTCGCAGAGTGTCATGAGCCGGTCGAGCCCGAAATGCTCCTCATGGGCCGCGATCTGAAGTACGCTGTCGCTCGACGTGTAAAATATCGGCTTCCCGGTGCGCACGCTCTCCTCGCCGAGCTCTTTCAGGATTTCGGTTCCAGAGGCTCGCTTGTCACCGAGAATGCCGGGGATTGGCGCATCGTTCATGATCTGGCGCACCAGGGATCGGGGCAGGGAGGGTTCGGCATCCGGAAAGACGCCCCATTCAAACGAGACCGGCACGCCTGCGATCTCCCAGTGGCCGGACGGTGTATCCTTTCCACGCGAAATCTCGCGGGCGGAGCCATGCAGGGCTTCCGGTTTGGTGTCCCCGCCATCAAGGCCTGCGAGACGAAAGAGGCCGAGCCGTGCCATATGGGGCAGGTGCAGCGGACCTTCGCGCAGTCCGGCCCGATCCGCTTTCCCGTCCAAAGACGCGCGAAGGATCGAGCCCAGCGTATCGGCGCCGGAATCGCCGAATTCGGCCGCATCCGGCGCGCCACCGATGCCGACGGAGTCGAGAACGATAATGACAGCTCTGGGCATGGCGGACGCATCCTTCACAAAGACATGTCCGCGTAAACATATGGCGCCGTGTCAGGCGACAAGAAGTTTCCGTGTCGCCTACGGTTTTGCCGCTTCTTCCGCGATGCTGCGACGCGTCTGGTATTGGTCACTCGAAAGCTGAAAGACCTGCTGGTTATCGCCGATCGTGACGGTCGGCTCGCATTTGGGTGAGCAGGCATAGGTCTGGCGCTGGGACTGTCGGTAGATGCGAACCGTGTTTTCCTCGAAGGTCTGGACCGCTACTTGCTCGTCCATCAGGACGTCGTTGTTACGGTCGAGGATCACGACATTGGTGATGCCGTAGCTCTTTCCCGTCAGAACCAGGCGTTGCTCACTGAGAACCTCGATATCGACGATGGCCGGATTACCGATGATGACGGTCCCTGCGCCACGGTCGATCTGCAGGATGCGCGCATGGTCGACGGCGACCGAGATCATATCGTTTCCGGCTTCCGCATGGGCAAGGCATGAGCCTATCAGAACGGCGAGGGCTCCAAGAAGACCGGTTCTGAGCATGGGGCGGCGCATCGGCGTTCCAACTGGTTTGCGGTGATCGGCAATGGCTCTGAGCTTCACACAGCATGATGAACGTCAAGTAAATATCGGCTTATTGGTTCATTAACCACAAATCGGCTTGGTCTTCGTCATAAAAAAGTAAGGACGAACTTTAAGTCGATCGAAATACGCCGTGTCTAGGGTCTAGTCATCCGATCGATGTCGAACAATCGACGGACGTGCTGTCGAATGAACAAAGGAAAATTCCATGTCCAAGACCTTCGCTCGCTTTTTGAAGAACGAGTCCGGCGCTACCGCGATTGAATATGCTCTCATCGCTGGCATCGTTGCCGTCGGCCTGATCGCGACCCTGACCACCCTCAAGAACGATATGATCACCGGATTCGGCAAGATTTCGAGTAAAGTTCAGGGCGTCGAGTAATTTTCTGCCGGTTGCGCCAATAAGACCTTGCGAGGAAGCGCATAGCGCTCCCTCGCAACGTCGTTTCTGAAATGCCGCGTAAGAAGAGGGTTCAAGATGTCATTTCTGTTTCTGACGATCGTTTTTCCTCTCTGTATGATTTACGCGGCCATTTCCGACATCATGACCATGACGATCTCCAATCGTCTTTGTCTTTTGCTGGCGGCGGCGTTCCCGTTTGCTGCCTATTTCACCGGCATGCCATCCCAGGAGATTCTTGCACACTCGCTTTTTGGGCTGACTGCTTTCGCGTTTGGTTTTGCGATGTTCGCCGCCGGCCTTTTCGGTGGGGGGGACGCAAAGCTATTGGCCGCGACCGCTTTCTGGATCGGGCCTGCCGATGCGATCGAATATTTCGGTTTTGCCAGTGCGTTGGGAGGCGTCATGGCGATCGCAATACTCTACGCCCGTGGTTACATCGCTCCGGTGACGGGTTATGCGTTCGCCGATCGATTGCTGACAAAAGATACGGGCGTTCCCTATGGCGTCGCCCTCGGTATTTCCGGTCTTTATGTTTACGCCGAAGGACCATTTCTAGAAGCGGCCCTGCGCCTTTCCTGATTGCCGATCCTGTCTCGGCAGCGGACTGCAATGGCACGGCCGCCGGAGATTTTTCGGCATTTTTCATGCTTCATTAACCATACATTGAGGATTGGCGCGCGATAACCGACGTGAAGCCCTGCGGGAAGCTGCAGGAAACGCGGGAGTTGTCGATGAACCGGAGCCAGATCATCGTTGTGGGGATCGCTGCCTTGGCCGCGATCGGTGCCGGGTTCGTCGCGCTGAATTTTTCGGCCAGCCCTCCCCAGGAACCGATCATCATCACCGCCGCGCCTGCCCAGCCTCCCGTCAAGCTTGAAGATGTCCTGATCTCCTCGCGGGACATGCCGATGGGCACGCGCTTCAACGGCGGCTTCGCCTGGCAGAAATGGCCGGTCGATGGCATTGGCGAAGGCTTCATCCTCAAGAAAGAGCAGCCTGACGCCATCGAGGAACTCGAGGGCACGATCGCCCGGCAGGCCTTCTTCGCTGGCGAGCCTGTGCGCTCCAGCAAGCTGATCAAGTCCGACTCCGGTTTTCTGTCTGCACTCCTGCCGGCCGGCAAACGCGCGGTCGCCGTGCAGATCGCGGCGGCCACCGCCGCCGGCGGCTTCATCCTGCCCAACGACCATGTGGACGTCATCATGACCCGGCGGGAGGTGAGCGCCGATGGTTCAACCCCGAAAATCCTCACGGAAACCGTTCTCCGCAATCTGCGTGTCCTTGCGATCGACCAGACGATCGAGGATTCGGAAGGCCAGCGTAACGTCGTCGGTTCGGTCGCAACCCTCGAAGTGGACGGCGCTCAGGCTGAAGCGCTGACTGCCGCCCAGCAGATCGCCGATCGCTTCGTGCTCTCGCTGAGATCTCTCGCTGACTCAGTTCCAGGCTCGCCCGGATACGCGGCCTTTCTCCTTGCCGAGGAGAAGGCCAAGCGAGGACCCGTTCGGATCGTCCGCTATGGCACCGTCGAAGACGTGAAGGTTCCGGAATGAGCGTCTCACACCCTGAAATCACCAAGATCGAGGAGCGTGCGATGTCGATCAAACCCCTTCTTCATGCGCTTGTCCTGACAGCTGCAACTGCGATTGCGCCGCTGGCTTCGATCACACCCGCAAACGCCCAGCAGGACGTCATCCAGGTGAACGCTGGCCACACGCGTATCGATCTTGGACTCGACAAGTCGAAGGTTCTGGTGCTGTCGGCGGACGCCCACGATATCCTCGTCGCAAACCCCTCGATCGCCGACGCACTCACCCGCGACAAGCGTCACATCTATCTCTTCGGCAAACAGATCGGCCAGACCAACCTGATCGTTTTCGATCAGGCCAACCGCCAGATCGCCTCCATCGATATTCGCATCGAGCGGGACATCGCAGGCCTTTCGGCAGCGATCAGCAAGTATGTCCCGGATTCGGACGTCAAGGTCGAGATCATGAACGACAACGTCGTTCTGACGGGCCGTGTCCGCACGCCGCTTGATGCAAAGCGCGTCGGCCAGATCGCGAGCGCCTTCCTGACCGGAGGCGAGGCGACGACGGGGCAGTACATCCGCCAAGCTTCAGCAGGCGGTGAATCCGAAGGCTCGAACGGCGACGTTGCATTTGCAAGTGAAAGTCGACGCCAAAGCCAGATCATCAATCTCCTCCAGATCGAGGGTGAGGATCAGGTCACGCTGAAGGTGACCGTGGCCGAGGTTCAGCGTTCGGTCGTCAAGCAACTGGGTCTTGACGGAGCCGTTTCCTCCGCGATCGACGGCGTGACCTTTGGTGCGGTCTCCGACAACGTCTTCGGCCTCGGCAATGCGCTCAGCGGACAGCTGGCCGCACTGGGATACAGCAATGGTTCGACAAACGTTGCCACGCAGTTACGCGCCATGGAGCAGGCTGGCGTCATGCGGACGCTCGCCGAACCCAGCCTGACGGCAATCTCGGGCGAGAGCGCGAGCTTCAAGGTCGGCGGCGAGTTCTCCGTGCCGAGCGGCCGGAATTTGACACCCGAAAAGCGGACAAATATCCGCGACTCGAATGGTCGTATCGTGGATGTCGAAGTCGAGGACGGTCAATACACGCTCGAATCCCGCAATGTCGAATACGGCATTGGGCTCGATTTCACGCCGGTCGTTCTGTCGCCCGGTCGGATCAGCCTCAAACTCCGCACGAGCGTTTCCGAGCCCACATTCGAAAGTCCGTTCAACCTCGGCAGCGACCAGCAGTCCGGGATACCTGCGACGGCTGTCATCGGTATTCGCAAGCGTCTCGCTGATACGACTGTGGAACTGCCCTCCGGCGGCTCGCTCGTTATTGCCGGTCTCGTGCGCGATGAAGTTCGTCAGGTCGTATCCGGTTTCCCGGGGCTTTCCAAACTGCCAATCCTGGGCTCGCTTTTTCGAAGCCGCGATTTCCAGCGCTATGAAACCGAACTCGTCGTGATCGTCACGCCCTATCTCGTGCGGCCCGTGGCGCGCGAGGCCCTGGCGCGGCCTGACGATGGGCTCGCCTTCGCCAGCGATGGTGCCAGCAACTTCCTCGGCAAGATCAATCGCGTCTACGGACACTCCGAGACCAAGCTGCCCCCTGGCCGGTACCACGGCGTCGTCGGTTACATCTACAAATAGGCCGGAGATCTGAACATCATGATGCATTCCATCATCCGGCCTTTGGCCAAAGTCTCCGTCATCGGTATCGCCCTGGCCCTCAGCGCCTGCGGCAATGTCCATCATATCGAAGTGGGTTCGATCCCGGACGACTATCGAACGCGTCATCCGATCGTGGTGTCGGAGGCCGACGAGGCGCTCGACATTCCCGTCGTCTCCTCGGACCGCGAATTGGCGATTTCCGATAGCGGGCGCGTTCAGGACTTCGCCAGTCGCTTCCGTCGCTCCGGCGCCGACACGATGACCGTTCTGGTTCCCTATGGCTCCCGCAATGCGGCGGCCGCGACAAGCATTGCTCACGCGGTGACCCGCACCTTGGTGAAGGCCGGCGTCTCGCGCGGGCGGATCGTTCTTCAGAGCTATTCTGCCCACGATGCCCTGCGGCCGACGCCCGTACGCCTCGTCTATTCCACGCTGGTTGCCCAGACGGGGCCCTGCGGCCGTTGGCCGGAGGATCTCGGCGACACCCATGAGAACAAGAACTACGCGAATTTTGGCTGCGCCACCCAGCAAAACCTTGCCGCCCAGATCGCCGATCCCCGCGACCTTCTTTCGCCTCGTGGAATGGGGCCTGTCGATGGCGAGCGCCGCGATCGGGTGATCGAGAATTATCGCAAGGGCGAACGCTTCACGTCCGCGCAGCCCGAGATGGAGAGCGACTACCAATGGTAAACCGTTCCGACAGCAGTGGCGCCGAACTTTCCGAGGGGTACGAGGGCGGCGAGGTCGTGGAGAATGTCCGGCCGATTCCACGGGTGTCGATCCAGGCGTTCTGCGAGAGCGATGGCGTTTTCAGCACCCTTCAAAGCGCGGCAGCGGATCGGCGCGTCGCCAAGGCCAACTTCAAGGTCAATATGGGTGGCCATCGCGCGGCGATCGACCACTTTTCATCCTCGCCGACCCCCAATCTCGTCATCCTTGAAACGCGGATGGGTCCCGTCGAGCTGATGAAGGCGCTTGATACGCTAGCCGACGTCTGCGATCCGGGCTCGAAGGTCGTCGTCATCGGGCATTACAACGACGTCTACCTCTACCGCGAGCTGATGCGCTGCGGGATTTCCGAATATCTCGTTGCGCCGATCTCGATGGCCGACATCCTCGGTGCGATCGCGGATATCTTCACCGCGGCGAACGCCGAACCGCTCGGCCGTTCTATCGCCTTTCTCGGCGCGCGTGGCGGTGTCGGTTCTTCGACGGTTGCGCACAATGTCGTCTGGTCGATTTCCCAGCTCTTCGAAACCGAATCGATCCTCGCCGATTGCGATCTTGCCTTCGGCACCGCGAATATCGATTTCGACCGCGACCCTCCCCAGGGCATTTTCGAGGCGCTGGCGTCCTATCAGGAGATGGACGAGACACTGCTCGATCGCCTCCTGTCCAAATGTGGCGAGCACCTCTCGCTGCTGGCCGCGCCATCCCTTGTCGACCGGACCTATGAATTCGATCTCGAGGCCTACCGCATCCTCATCGAGACAGCCCAGCGGACAGCCCCGATCGTCGCTCTAGACATGCCCCATGTGTGGACGGACTGGACGCGGCTGGTCCTGTCCGAGGTGGATCAGGTCGTCGTGACCGCATCGCCAGACCTTGCCAATCTGCGCAACGCGAAGAACCTTGTCGAAACACTGATAAAGCTGAGACCCAATGATGGACCGCCGATCCTTGTCATGAACCAGGTCGGCGTCCCCAAGAAGCCCGAGATCTCGATCGAGGAATTCTGCGAGCCGCTGAACCTTCAGCCCTCGATCATTCTCAGCTTCGATCCGGAGCTCTTCGGCGAGGCGGCAAATGCCGGCCTGATGATCCGCCAGAACACGCCCAAGCACGAGGCTGCAAAACTGTTCGATGACCTGGCCCATCAACTCACAGGCCGGGGCATCGCCAAAACTGTAAAGAAGCCGACCCTGCTCGATCGTCTCGGTCTGCGCAAATCGGCTGCTTGATCACCGCTCTCGCCGTCCGCGACCGCGTGATCATGCTGATAGGAAATCCGTGTGATCGCTTCGCGGTCGCGGACTTGAAAGACGCGTCTGCGCCGCCTGGGGCCTTGATACGCAGAGACTGGCTGGACCCGCCGGCCATCGTATCGAAACCCTCGAGACGGGGCGCGATAGACAACATCTGGAGAGGTTGAATGTTCGGTAAGCGCACCCATCAGAGCTCTTCGCCCGGCGGTGCGGCCGTGAAGGAACGCGCGATCAGCGAAGCGCCGAAGCCGAGCGCGCCACCGGTCTCCGAGCCTGCGCGCCGCGCGGCGAGCGAAAGCCGTCCACGTGAGACAGCGGCTGCACCGGAGCCAGCGTCCGCAAAGACAGCCGGAGGCTCTCGCGCTGCCGGCAAGCGGGACGACACGTTCTATGAGCGCAAAAGCCAAGTTTTTGCCGCGCTGATCGATACGATCGAACTCGCCCAACTTGCCGGCATGGATAACGAGACGGCGCGCGAAGAGATCCGCGATATCGTCAACGACATCATCGCCATCAAAAACTATGCGATGACCATTGCCGAGCAGGAGGATCTGCTCGCCGACATCTGCAACGACGTGCTGGGTTACGGTCCGCTCGAACCGCTGCTGATGCGCGACGACATCGCCGATATCATGGTCAATGGCGCAAAGCAGACCTTCATTGAAGTCGATGGCAAGACAATCGAAACGAATGTCAGGTTTCGCGACAACCAGCAGCTGTTGAATATTTGCCAGCGTATTGTCAGTCAGGTCGGGCGCCGCGTCGACGAAACCTCTCCCATCTGCGACGCGCGCCTGCCGGATGGATCGCGCGTCAACGTCATCGCGCCTCCGCTGGCACTCGATGGTGCCGCTCTGACCATTCGTAAGTTCAAGAAAGACAAGCTGACCCTCGATCAGCTCGTCAAATTCGGCTCGATTACACCGGAAGGCGCGCAGATCCTCCAGATCATCGGGCGCGTCCGCTGCAACGTGATCATCTCGGGCGGTACCGGTTCCGGCAAGACCACGCTTCTCAACTGTCTGACCCATTATATCGATACGCATGAGCGCATCGTCACCTGTGAGGATTCGGCGGAGCTCCAGCTCCAGCAGCCCCATGTGGTCCGGCTGGAAACCCGTCCGCCGAATATCGAGGGCGAGGGCGCCATCACCATGCGCGACCTCGTGAAGAACTGCCTGCGTATGCGCCCTGAACGTATCGTGGTCGGCGAGGTGCGCGGACCGGAGGTTTTCGATCTTCTCCAGGCGATGAACACCGGTCACGACGGCTCGATGGGAACGATCCACGCAAACTCTCCGAGAGAGTGCCTCAACCGTATTGAGTCGATGATCGCCATGGGCGGCTATTCGCTGCCGTCCAAGACGGTGAAGGAGATCGTCTGCGGCTCCGTGGATATCATCGTCCAGGCGGCCCGCCTGCGCGATGGGTCTCGCCGCATCACCCACATCACCGAGGTGGTGGGTATGGAAGGCGACGTCATCACGACTCAGGATCTGTTCGTCTACGATATCGAGGGCGAGGACGCGTCCGGACGGCTCATCGGAAAGCATCGCTCGACCGGCATCGGGCGACCGAAATTCTGGGACAAGGCGCGCTATTACGGCGAGGAAAAGCGGCTGGCCGCCGCCATTGACGCAAGCAGCCCGGAAAACGATGAGGCTCGCTTCTGATGACGCCGCTCGCCATGATCCTGTTCGTGGTCCTGTCGACCGTTGCGGCCGCCGGCGTCGCTTTCGCGCTCATGCAGCCAAAGCTCGCGGCATCGAAGCGCGTGGCCGCGCGAAAGACCACATTCTCGCGCGACGAAGCAGACCGGACACGCGCGAGCGAGGCGAAGGACCGGGTTCAGGAGCAAGCCAAGCGTCGGCGCGCACTGCAAAGCAATCTGAAGGAACTCGAAGTTCGCGCCAAGGAACGGGGCGGTGTCTCCTCGAAACCGACAATCCAGCAGCGGATCAATCAGGCCGGGCTGAAAATCACGCTCAAGCAGTTCTACATTGCCTCGGCGGGCCTCGCATTCGTCGCTTTTCTCGTGTCGCTCATCCTTGCGCTGCCCCTTCTCGCCGCAGCCGGTATCGCCGTGGTCTTCGGGCTCGGATTGCCCCGTTTTTTTCTGGCGAACCGCAGAAAGAAGCGGATCAACAGCTTTTCGAACAGCTTTCCGACCGCGATCGATCTCATCGTGCGCGGCGTCAAGGCGGGTCTGCCGCTCAACGATACGCTCCGCACCGTCGTCAGCGATGTCCCGGAGCCGGTCGCCGGGGAATTCCGTAAGATCGTCGAGGCTCAGCAGATGGGCGTCACGCTCTCCGACGCTTGCGATCGTCTCTACAAACAGGTGCCGCTGCCTGAGACGAATTTCTTCGCCATCGTCATCGCGATTCAGTCCCAGGCCGGTGGCAATCTGTCGGAAGCGCTCGGAAACCTCTCGAAGGTTTTGCGCGAGCGCAAGAAGATGCGGCAAAAGATTCAGGCCGTCTCGATGGAGGCCAAGGCATCGGCGGGCATCATCGGTTCCATTCCGATCTTCGTCGGCGGCATGATCTATGTCACCGCTCCCGATTACATGAGCGTCCTTTTTAACGATCCGCGTGGAAACATGGTGCTCATCGGAGCTGTGGTCTGGATGCTGATCGGCATCATCATCATGAAGAAGATGATCAACTTCGATATCTGAGCCGGCAGCCGCTTCGTTGGGGATGATTGTCCGCCATTACGTGACCTGAAAGAGCTGATCTCGATGCAAAATGTGTTCGCATTACTGGGTATCAGGCCGGAAGTCTTCTTCAGCGTGGTTCTGGCGTGCGCCGTCTTTGTCAGCGTTCTCGCTGTCGTTCTTCCGCAGATGTCGCGTCAAAGATTGCAGGGTCGCATGAAATCGGTCGCGATCGAGCGCGACGAGATGCGAGCACGCGAGCGCGCGAAGCTCGGGCGCCAGAAGTCAGGAAAGCAGAGCCTGCGCCAGGTCGAGCAGAAGGGCTTTGCGGCCAAAGTCGTCGAGTCGCTCAACCTGAGGAAAGCGCTCGTGGACGAAGCGACGATGGCCACGCTTCGGGTCGCGGGCTTTCGCAGCCAGCGCCATCTGACCATGTTCCTGTTTCTGCGGATCGCGTTGGCCTTGGTTCTGTTGATCCTGGCAACGCTTTACGTTGGCGGTCTCGGCTTTCTGTCGGGGCAGCCGGTCATGGTGAAGACCGTTGCCTGTCTGGGTGCGGCTTATGTCGGTTTCGTGCTGCCGGTCGTCTATATTCGCAACATGGCAGCCAAGCGCCAGCTTTCGATACAGCGGGCATGGCCCGATGCGCTCGATCTCCTTCTCATTTGCGTGGAGTCCGGCAAATCCATCGAAGCGTCCTTCAAGAAGGTCGCGGAAGAGATCGGGATCCAATCCGTGCCTCTCGCAGAAGAACTCGTGCTGACCTGCGCCGAGCTATCCTATCTGCCCGAGCGCCGCACCGCATACGACAATCTCATGATCCGCACCGATCTCGAGGGTGTGCGTGCCACGATGACCGCGCTGACGCAGGCCGAGCGCTACGGCACCCCGGTCGGCGCCGCGCTTCGCGTGATGGCTCAGGAAAACCGCGATCTTCGAATGAACGCTGCGGAAAAGAAGGCGGCCGCATTGCCGCCGAAGCTCACCGTGCCGATGATCGTCTTCTTCCTGCCCGTGCTCATTGCGATCATCCTTGCGCCTGCGGGAATCAGCATCATGGATCAGATGCAGTAAAGATCGCCGGACAAGCGAATTGATCCACGGGTCAATTCATTCGTCCGGCAATATAAGCAGCCTCGTGAAAGCGTTGGTTTCAAAGGTTCGCTGGTCCAATTCTGCCTGAACGACGCGCGATCATCCTGCGGTTTCCGGCTGTGCCTCGACCTTGTCGCCGGCCCGGTCCGGCAGATCGACAAGCGTCGGGCCGGTTGCCGGCTTCGTTTGCGGATCCTCAGCGCGCGCCCCGTCCGCTTTCCCTTCAGCGTGGCTCTTGCCGGCGATTTCGGGCATCGCCTCGCTGAGAAAGGTCTCGATGGCTGCCAGAAGAGGTTCGCGATAGCGATCTTTCTCCTGCAGAAGTTCGTGCCGGGCTTGCGGGACCGTGAGACTGGAGGCTGTCCGCATCCGCCAGGCCAGTCTTTCGGCGGCACGGGTCGAGACCACGCGATCAGCGCCGGCACAAATGAAGAGGGTCGGGATGGATTGACGGGCGATCACCGTCGACCGGTCGAGCCGTCTCATCGCACCGGTCACACTGGCCACCCAGCCGAAGGTCGGCGCACTGAGGAAGAGGCCGGGATAGGTCGTCGCCAGTCGCTTGTTGCGCTCGAAGCGTCGCGGGTCGCTCGTCAGGGGGTTCTCCGCAGGCGTGCCGACCGCCCCCGGAAGCGCGCCGATCTTCACCGGGACACGGCCGAATCCGATCAGGCGCGCGATCCAGGCAACGCCTGAAACAAGAGCGGCTGGGATTCGGCTTTCGGGCAGGGCAACGAGTGGCGCCGTCAGGACCATGCGCTCGATGCGGTTTGCCAATTCGTCTGCAGCGACGAGGGCGACGAGGCCACCCATGGAATGGGCGATGACGGAATAGGGCGGCCGGCAGTCCGGCAGGAGGAGGTTCTTCACCACGCATTCCAGGTCCATGCGATAGCCCTTCATCCGGCGAACATGGCCGAGCCGTCGCCCCGACTTTCGCGGTTCGGATGCCTTCTGGCCTGGCTTTAAGGGGCGAGACGCCGAGGCGCCCTGGCCGCGCCAGTCGAAGGTTGCGACCGTGAAACCGCGCGCGTTGAGGTCGGCCATGGTCTCGAAATACTTCTCGACCGTCTCGTTGCGGCCCTGCAGCAGGAGAATCGTGCCGCGATTGCCGGCGTCCGGCTTGGAGATGGCGCATCTCAGCTCGGTGCCGTCCGCCGTGGTCACGAGCTTGGCGACGAGATTGGGCGGGGCCGGATTGCCCTCGATCTCGACAAAACCGTCGGGCGTCTTGTGTACCGTCATCGAAGAAGTTCCGGGCAAAGGGCGGCTCAGCTGACTTTGAGTATCGGCGCGGGGCGGCCGGCGCTTATCCTTATCGCCGGTCCTGCCGAACCGTCAAAGTCTCCAAGAGAAATGGCTTGGTGCGGAGCCTCGATCGAAGCGAACCGGGAGCCCCGCGAGGGTCTCCCGGCTCTGGCGGCCACAGCGGAAGGGACGGGACGCTGCGACCGATAACGTGCCGCTTCGAGCAGCTTCGCTCGCGGGCCTCAAGAGAAGATCGCGCTCGATTATAAGGTTTATATATCAAATCGATGGGCGCGTCGAAGCGCTCGCACCGAACACGCAAGACATAGTGATTGCGATATGAACGAAACCGTTCATCATCGTTCAGGTTCGGTTCATGAGGAGTACTTGCTCGGCAACCCTTCAACGCAGCTGGAGGCCGCGGCAAAGCGCGCCCGATGCTTGAGCCTCGTCGAAACCCGGAATCGCGAAACGATGACATGGACCTCGGACCCCACTTGCGAGAGGTTCGACGCGGCGAGAACGCATTTCACGGCATCAACGCAAAAATTTTTTAGCTCCCCAACGGAATTTTCTCTTGAATGGAAAATTCGGAAAAACCACCTTTTGATTGTACCCGCCAAAAGGGGGTACGGGCCGGGAAACGTCGCCATTCGGGGCGTTTGAAACCGGTTCGACATTCACGCACACCGTTGCTTCTTAAGGAGAACATCCATGCGTCACGTTGATTTTGGTCCGCTCTACCGCTCGACCGTCGGCTTCGATCGTCTGTTTTCGATGCTTGACAATGTCTCGCAGCCGGAAAGCGGCCAGACCTATCCGCCTTACAATATCGAACGGACCGGCGAGAACGACTATCGCATCACCATGGCGGTGGCCGGCTTTGCCGAGGACGAACTCTTCATCGAGTCCCGTGAGAACACTCTACTGGTCAAGGGCGAGAAGGCCGAGAGCGAAGGCGACAACCAAGTCGAATACCTTCATCGCGGCATCGCAGGCCGCGCCTTCGAGCGGCGCTTCCAGCTTGCCGATCACGTCGAAGTCCGCGGTGCGAGCCTCAAGAATGGCCTGCTTCACGTCGAACTCGAGCGCGTCATTCCCGAGCAGATGAAGCCGCGCAAGATCGAGATTTCGACTGTCGGCAACCAGAACGACAGAAAGATCGAGACCGAAGCCGCCTGATCGTCCGCTTCGCTCCACACATTCATCGCGGCGTCCCGAGAGGGGCGCCGTTTTCGTATACGCGCAAGGTTCGTTAGCCGCAAAAAAAGCGGCGGCCCGAAAGCCGCCGCCGGTCATGATGATCAGGCTTTTGCCGTCAGCTCTGGCGAGGCACCGAGGGCGCGCGCGTCTGGCTGCGGGCAAAATCGGCCATCATTCGCGATGTCGGCTCCGGATGTCGACCGCGCTCGTCATTGCGTCGCAGCGCCGTCCAACCTGCGAGCCACTGGGCCCTGAAATAGGAGCCGCGCGGATAGTCGCAGGCCGACATGGGAAGATTGGCTTTATAGGCAAGCTTGCCCTGTTCGAATGCACTGATGGACATCAGATTTCTCCTCCTGTCTCAATCCCTGCGAACCTTTGAAACCACCGGTTTCATGGGTCCGCCGGTAGCCCAAGCGGCGTTTGAGTCATTCGTCGGACGAGAATTGCCCTTGGGCTCGATTCGTTTGTCCGGCGATATTGGAGCGCCGTTCGAGGCCGATCGTCTCTAAATGTATGCCTGTTCTCAAGCGCGATCAAGGAGTTGAAGAAAGTGGTCGATGTCGGAAGGCTCCGTCGACCATGACGTGACCAGCCTTGCGAGTGTCTGGTCCGGGCCCATCAGGTCGTGCATGTCGTGCGGCGGATTCCAGTCGTAGAACACCGCGCCTTCGGCTCTCAAAGCCTCCGCTTTCGCCGTTTCCATAACCGCGAAGACCTCGTTCGACTTCGTCGGCCAGGCTTGCTTCGCGTTGGGCGAGGCGTCGAGGCCATCGCGCAGCCGGTCGGCCATGGCATTGGAATGGGCGGCAAGGCGAAGCCAGAGGCCATCCTGCAGGTAGGCGGTGAACTGCGCCGCGACGAAACGCGTCTTGGAGAAAAGCTGGGCGCCACGCTTGCGGATATAGGGAAACTGGGTCGCCTTCTTCGGATCGAAGACGACGATCGCTTCGGCGCACCAGCAGCCGTTCTTCGTTGCACCGAAGGACAGGATGTCGACGCCGAGCTTCCAGGTCATTTCGGCCGGCGACATGTTCGTCGCAGTGAGGGCGTTGGCGAAGCGCGCGCCGTCCATGTGCAGCGTGAGGCCCCGTTCATGGGTGATCGCGGCGATCGCCTCGACCTCGCTCCGGCTATAGAGCGTGCCGGCCTCGCCGGGCTGGCTGATGGTGACGGCCATCGGCTGGCCTGCGTGGACAAAATCCGGCTTGAAGCGCGCAAGCTCCCGTTCGAGATTGGCCGGATCGATCTTGCCGTCGCGACCATCGACCGGAGCCATGCGTGCTCCGTGGGTAAAGAATTCCGGTGCGCCGCACTCATCCTCGATGACATGCGCCTCGCGGTGACACATCACGACGCCGCCCGGCCTGTTGACAGAGGCAAGGGCAAGCGAGTTGGCCGCTGTTCCCGTTCCCACGAAGAAAACGGCGACCTCGCGCTCGAAGAGCTCGTCGAAGCGCCGCTCCACGGCCTTGTCGAGATCGCTCGCGCCGTAGGCCGCGGCCAAGCCGGCGCTTTCGCGCGCGATGGATTCGTTGATGGCGGGATGAGCGCCGGACCAGTTGTCGGATGCAAAGTTCATGGAACGCGGGTATAACGGAGCGCGGCAAGGTGCAAGCCGTTCCGCCGTCGCAGTCCGGGTGGGGCCAAGTCCCGCGCGGCTTTCCGCCCGCTTGCTCCGTTCTTGCGCATCTGGCATATTCCGGCTAATAGGACAGCACTGCTGCCATATTTTCGGGCCGGGAGCCGCGGGTCCCGAGCGGCCTGACAGAAGAAGGGCGCCGCCGTGTTCGCCATGGACGGGATGCCCTTAGGCGGATGGATACACTTGCGGACCGCGCGAATGCCCCGTAACCGCGTAACCCATCAAAGACGATTGTAAAAAACCGCGTCGGCCCCGGCGACGCGTGGATAGGACGACGACGCGATGACGAAGATGACGCCATCCCTCGAACTCAGCGCTTCGAGCGCGCCAACTGCGCTGAGCGCGAACAGCGCTGCTCAAGCTGTGAAAGGCGAGTTCGACCGGGCCCGGCCGACGCGCGCCGGTCTTTACGATCCGCGCAACGAGCACGATGCCTGCGGCGTCGGCTTCATCGCCCATATGAAGAACGAAAAGTCCCATTCGATCGTCGAGAAGGGCCTCGAAATTCTGGAAAACCTCACCCATCGCGGTGCGGTGGGGGCGGACCCGCTGATGGGGGACGGCGCGGGCATGCTCGTCCAGATCCCGCACGAGTTCTTCAAATCCGTCATGGCCGAACAGGGCGTCGATCTGCCCGAGCCCGGCCATTACGGCGTCGGCAACATCTTCATGCCGCAGGACGATGCGATGCGGTTCCGCATCAAGGACATCGTGGAGGAAGTCGTGCGCTCCGAGGGGCAGACGCTTCTGGGCTGGCGCGAAGTGCCCGTTTCCAACGAAAGCCTGTCCAAGGCGCCGGAAATCGTCGCCACCGAGCCGATGCACCGTCAGCTCTTTATCGGCCGCTCGCCGAGCATCGAGAGCGACGACGAGTTCGAGCGTCGGCTCTATATTCTGCGCAAGGTCATCTCCAACCGCGTTCAGGCGGAGGAGGACGGCCGCGATCACGGGTTCTATCCCGTGTCGCTGTCCTGCCGTACGATCATCTACAAGGGCATGTTCCTCGCCTATCAGCTCGGCCAGTATTACGCCGATCTGAAAGACGAGCGCTTCAAGTCCGCTCTGGCGCTGGTTCATCAGCGGTTCTCGACCAACACCTTCCCGTCCTGGAAGCTGTCCCATCCCTATCGGATGATCGCCCATAACGGCGAGATCAACACCCTGCGCGGCAACGTCAACTGGATGGCTGCACGACAGGCATCGGTCGATTCGGAACTGTTCGGCAACGACATCTCCAAGCTCTGGCCGATCTCCTACGAGGGCCAGTCGGACACCGCCTGCTTCGACAATGCGCTCGAATTCCTGGTGGAGGGCGGTTATCCGCTCTCCCATGCGATGATGATGCTGATCCCGGAAGCCTGGGCCGGCAACAAGCAGATGGCGCCGGAAACCAAGGCGTTCTACGAATATCACGCGGCTCTCATGGAACCATGGGACGGTCCGGCGGCCGTCGCCTTCACCGATGGCCGCCAGATCGGCGCGACCCTCGACCGGAACGGCCTGCGCCCCGCGCGCTATGTCGTCACGGACGATGATCTCGTGATCATGGCTTCTGAGGCCGGGACGCTCGCCATCGACGAATCCAAGGTCGTCAAGAAGTGGCGTCTCCAGCCCGGCCGTATGCTCCTCATCGATCTCGAAAAGGGACGCATCGTCTCCGACGAGGAGATCAAGAAGGAGATGGCAGGAGCGCATCCTTACGCGGACTGGGTCAAGAACACCCAGATCATCCTCGAGGACCTGAAGCCTGTCGCCCCGCGGGCATCGCGCTCGGACGTCTCCCTGCTCGATCGCCAGCAGGCCTTCGGCTATACGCTGGAAGATACCCGCGCGCTGATGGCGCCCATGGCGACCACCGGCCAGGAGGGCATCGGCTCCATGGGCACCGACACGCCGATCTCGGCGATGTCGGGTGAGGCAAAGCTCCTCTACACCTATTTCAAGCAGAACTTCGCGCAGGTCACGAACCCGCCGATCGATCCGATTCGCGAAGAGCTGGTGATGAGCCTCGTCTCCTTCATCGGTCCGCGTCCGAACATCTTCGATCTGGAAGGCCTTTCCCGCAAGAAGCGGCTCGAGGTGCGCCAGCCGATCCTGACGAACGGCGATCTGGAGAAGATCCGCAATATCGGCCACACCGAGGATCGCTTCGATACGAAGACGATCGACATGACCTATCCGGCGACGCAAGGGGCCGGTGGCATGGAAGGCGCGCTCGACCGGCTCTGCGAGCGGGCCGAGGCGGCGGTCGTCGGCGGCTACAACATCATCATCCTGTCCGATCGTCAGGTCGGTTCCGATCGGCTGCCGATCCCGGCGCTGCTCGCCTGTGCGGCCGTGCATCATCATCTCATCCGCAAGGGTCTCAGAACGGCGGCGGGTCTCGTTGTCGAGTCCGGCGAGCCGCGCGAGGTTCACCATTTCGCATGCCTTGCGGGCTACGGCGCGGAGGCGATCAACCCCTATCTCGCCTTCGATTCCCTGCTTGCCATGCATCAGCGCGGCGAGTTTCCGCCGGAGGTCGACGCCAATGAGGTGGTGACCCGCTACATCAAGGCGATTGGCAAGGGCATTCTGAAGGTCATGTCCAAGATGGGCATCTCGACCTATCAGTCCTATTGCGGCGCGCAGATCTTCGATGTGGTCGGCCTCAACTCCGAATTCGTCGAGAAGTACTTCACGCGCACCGCGACGACGATCGAGGGAATCGGTCTGGCCGAGGTCGCGAAGGAGAGCGAGCAGCGGCATGCCGCTGCTTTCTCGGACGATCCGGTTCTGGCCCGTTCGCTCGCGGTTGGCGGCGAATATGCCTACCGCATGCGCGGCGAGAAGCATTTCTGGACGCCGGACAACGTGGCGACGCTTCAGCACGCCGTGCGCACCGACAGCTGGGAGCGCTATCAGGAATACGCCGCCCAGGTGAACGAGGCGACCACGGAACAGCAGACCATTCGTGGCCTGTTCCGGATCAAGGGCGCAGAGGAACAGGGGCGCAAGCCGATCCCGATCGAGGAAGTCGAGCCTGCCAAGGATATTGTCCGGCGCTTCGTCACCGGCGCCATGTCCTTCGGCTCGATCTCGCGCGAGGCTCATACGACGCTCGCCCGCGCCATGAACCAGATCGGCGGCAAGTCGAATACCGGCGAGGGCGGCGAAGAGTCGGATCGCTTCCAGCCCTTGCGCGATGGAGCCGCAAATCCCGAGCGCTCGGCCATCAAGCAGATCGCGTCGGGTCGGTTCGGCGTAACGACCGAATATCTCGTCAACGGCGACATGCTGCAGATCAAGATCGCCCAGGGCGCAAAGCCGGGCGAGGGCGGGCAGCTGCCCGGCCACAAGGTGGATGCGACCATCGCCAAGGTGCGCTTCTCGACGCCGGGCGTCGGCCTCATTTCGCCTCCGCCGCATCACGATATCTATTCGATCGAGGATCTGGCGCAGCTAATCTACGATCTGAAGAACGTGAATCCTGCGGCTGATATCTCGGTCAAGCTGGTCTCGGAAGTCGGCTGCGGTACGGTTGCTGCGGGCGTTGCCAAGGCGCGTGCCGACCATGTCACGATCTCCGGCTATGACGGTGGTACCGGTGCCTCGCCGCTGACCTCCATCAAGCATGCGGGCTCTCCCTGGGAGATGGGGCTTGCCGAGACCCAGCAGACGCTGGTGCTCAACGGCCTGCGCTCACGCATCTGCCTTCAGGTCGACGGCGGACTGCGCACCGGACGCGACGTGCTGATCGGCGCGCTGCTCGGGGCGGACGAGTTCGGCTTCTCCACCGCGCCGCTGATCGCGGCCGGCTGCATCATGATGCGCAAGTGCCATCTCAACACCTGCCCGGTGGGTGTCGCGACCCAGGACCCGGTCCTGCGCCAGCGCTTCAAGGGCGCGCCGGAGCATGTGGTCAATTACTTCTTCTATGTCGCGGAAGAGGTGCGCATGCTGATGGCGGAGATGGGCGTAAAATCCCTCGCCGAGCTGATCGGCCAGTCCGAATGGCTCGACAAGCGTGAGGTCATCGAGCACTGGAAGGCGAAGGGGCTCGACTTCACCAATGTCTTCTTCAAGCCCAAGGCCGAGAACGAGGAGATGCGCTGGACGAAGCTCCAGAAGCATCCGATCGACGATGTTCTGGACCGCAAGCTCATCAGGCAAGCCGAGGCTGCACTCACCTCTCGCCAGAAGGTCGAAATCGAGACGGAGATCACGAATGTGGATCGTTCGGCTGGCGCCATGCTTTCGGGCGAGGTGTGCAAGCGCTTTGGCCTGAAGGGCCTGCGGAACGATACGATCCATGTGAAGCTGAGCGGCACGGCCGGCCAGAGCTTCGGCGCGTTCCTCGCCCATGGCGTGACGTTCGAGCTCTCCGGTGAAGCCAACGACTATGTCGGCAAGGGCATTTCCGGTGGACGCATCATCGTCAAGCCGAAAGAGGACTCCAGGATCGTGCCCGAGGAGTCGATCATTGTCGGCAACACGGTGCTTTACGGCGCGATTTCCGGTGAGTGCTATTTCCGGGGCGTCGCCGGCGAACGTTTTGCCGTGCGCAACTCGGGCGCAGTCGCCGTCGTTGAGGGCGCTGGCGACCATGGCTGCGAGTACATGACCGGCGGCGTCGTCGTCATTCTCGGCAAGACCGGCCGCAACTTCGCGGCGGGCATGTCCGGCGGCGTGGCTTATGTCTTCGACGAACTCGGCGATTTCTCCGAGCGCTGCAACATGGCGATGGTCGATCTCGAACCGGTTCCGGAAGAGGACGACCTCCTCGAGAAGCTTCACCACCACGGCGGTGATCTCCAGCACAAGGGGCGCGTCGACGTCTCCTCGGACATGACGCGCCACGACGACGAGCGGCTGTTCCAGTTGATCTCGAACCATCTCCATTATACCGGCTCGACCCGGGCAAAGGAGATGCTCGACAACTGGGAGCATTACCGTCCGAAGTTCGTGAAGGTCATGCCGGTCGAATACCGCCGCGCGCTGCAGGAAATGGAGCGCATGAAGATGGGCGTCGCCGCGGAATAACGCCGTCCGTCGCAGCCAGATCGAGGGCCCTGGATGCTCCCCCGCATCCGGGGCCTTCTTCGTGTCAGGCTACGCGGCGAAACTTGCGGTCCCGGCTGCCATCGCTTCTCACTCTCTGGTCCCTAAGTAGGGCAACGAGGCGCGCGTCGTTTTTCGCGCGTCAATGCCACGATAGAAAAAGGATAAAAATCATATGGCCGATTACAAACTCTGGGGCTTTGATGGCTCCACCTATGTGCGCACCGTCAAGATGGTCTTCGCCGAGAAGCATGGCGGCAATTACGAGCAGGTGCAGGTGAACGTTCTCGAAGGCGAGCCCAAGAGCGAAGAGCATCTTGAGCGTCATCCCTTCGGCAAGGTGCCGGTGCTCGATCACAAGGATTTCCGGATCTACGAGACGCCCGCGATCTGCCAGTATCTCGACGTCGTCCTGCCGGGGATCGCGCTGATCCCGTCCGACCCGAAGAGCCGGGCGCGCATGGACATGGTCACCAACATCATCGACTCCTATACCTACGGCCCGGTTGTCGGTGGCGTGGTCGCGTATCATCTTTTCCCGGATTTCGTTGGCGGCAAGGACGAGGACGCGCACAAGCAGGGTCTCAAGGATGCCAAGCATGCGCTGACCCAGCTGATGAAGATCAAGGGCTCGGATCAGTATCTCGCCGGCGAGCAGATCTCGATCGCCGATCTCTATCTCGCACCGCTGGTCGCCTACATCACGATGACGCCGCATAAGGACGAGTTCCTCAGCGAAATCGACGGCCTTTCGGACTGGTGGGAGCTGATCTCCAATCGCGAGAGCTTCAAGGCGACCGATCCCTCCTGATCGGTTCGGGCTCGTTCCGCAGCCGCGACAAGCGGCAATGTCTGGCATGTGCCCTTGGGCATGTGCCAGTTTTTGTGTGCGGGTGCCGGCATCGGCTTCGAGCTGTTGTCGCAAGATCCGCCGCGAGACTGAAAGCGAAGCCGGCGGCCCTGCCGATCGCCCGGCTCATTCGGAATCTGCTAGTGGGATGCCATCAAGCCCGTATCGGGTAAGCCGTACGCCCGGTGGTATTACTGCGGCGCACGCGCTTGCGCTCGATGTTGTTTTGATGACAGACAAACAGAAAGAAATCCCGTATATCCCCGGCCCGCGCATGGAAAACTGGCAACGGGGCTGACGCGGGTGACAAAATCTCTTTAGAAGAGATTGAAAGGCGCGTCTTGCAGCGCACCAAAAGTGGAACACGGTTGGATAGAGACGGATATGGGTAAGGTTACCGGCTTTCTTGAAATCGATCGGCAGACGCCGAAATACCAGCCGGCCTCTGACCGCATCCGACATTTCAAGGAATTCACGCTTCCGATGTCGGAACCGGAGGTCACCAAGCAGGCGGCGCGCTGCATGGATTGCGGCATTCCGTACTGCCACGGGCCGACGGGCTGTCCCATCCACAACCAGATCCCGGACTGGAACGATCTCGTCTATCAGGGCGACTGGGAAGCGGCGATCCGCAATCTCCATTCCACCAACAACTTTCCGGAATTCACCGGGCGCATCTGCCCCGCGCCTTGTGAAGAGGCCTGCACGCTGAATCTCGAGGATACGCCGGTCGCGATCAAGACGGTCGAGCAGGCGCTGGCCGACAAGGCCTACGAGCTCGGTATGATCCAGCCGCAGCCTCCGAAGGCAAAGACCGGCAAGAGTGTCGCCATCATCGGCTCGGGGCCGGCTGGCCTCTCAGCGGCACAGCAGCTCGGCCGGGCAGGACACGATGTCCATGTCTACGAGCGCGAGTCGCGCCCGGGCGGGCTGATGCGCTACGGCATTCCCGACTTCAAGATGGAGAAGCACTACATCGATCGCCGCTGCGAGCAGATGGAAGGCGAGGGCGTCAGCTTCTTCTGCGGCGTCAATATCGGCGTCGACAAGACGGTCGAGGCGCTTCTCGCCGAATATGATGCGGTGCTTTATTGTGGCGGTTCGGAAAAGCCGCGCGCCTCAGGCATCCCGGACAATGGCCTCGTCGGCGTCTACGACGCGATGCCCTATCTCGTGCAGCAGAACCGGCGCGTCGGCGGCGAGAATTCCGAGAGCGTCGGTTGGCCGAACGAGGAAATCTGGGCCGGCGGCAAGCATGTCGTGGTCGTCGGGGGCGGCGACACGGCGTCCGACTGCGTCGGAACAGCCTTCCGCCAGGGCGCGGTGAAGGTCACCCAGCTCGATATTCGTCCGCAGCCGCCGCAGACGGAGAACAAGCTCACCGTCTGGCCCTACTGGGCAACGAAAATGCGGACGTCCTCGTCCCAGGCCGAAGGCGCGGTGCGCGAATTCCAGATCGCGACGCTTGAATTCGTTGGCGAAGACGGCGTTCTCACCGGCGTGAAATGCGCGGAGGTCGACGAGAAGCGTCAGCCGATCGAAGGTACGGAATTCGTCATTAAGGCCGATCTCGCCTTCATCGCCATCGGCTTTGCCGGCCCGATGGAGACCTCGGTCATGGCCGAGCTCAAGGAAGCGCTGAAGACGGATGCGGATCGCCGGGGCAATGTCTCGGTTTCGGCCGATGATCGCGAGTACAAGACCTCCGTCGAGAAGCTCTACGCCGCTGGCGATGTTCGCCGTGGTCAGTCGCTCGTGGTGTGGGCGATCCGCGAGGGCCGTCAGGCGGCTCGGTCGATCGATCTGGCTCTCATGGGCGAGACGACCCTGCCGCGCTGATCGTCGATATGATCATCCAGCACCTGGAATGAAGAAAGGGCGGCCAATCGGTCGCCCTTTTCATGTTCAGGATGCTGTTTTCAGATCGAAGAACGGATACGAAGAAGCTTGGCTTCCTGCCCTTCAGTCGGGCGATGCAAGACCTGTCTCGGCGTCGCTGTCGCCATCGCTACTCCCGCCGTTCTGCCAGTCCTCGATGATCGCATCGAGGATTGTCGGCATTTCCTTGGGCGGCTCGATGCCGGACGATTCGTTGAGCGTCTTCAGATCGATCGATCCACGATAGACGACTGGCGGATCGCTGCGGATCGCGCCCGATTTGGTGTTCCAGGCGAAATTGTCGGCGCGGCCTTCCTGGCTTCTCAGCTGATCGCCGTTGAGAACGAGCCGGTCTCGCGGTGACATCTCAAGAGAAAATGCGGTCTGGCCCGAGCCCGTACCGAGCAGAGACTCGCTGCCGTCGAGGCCCGGATCGCTGAGCCCGACCGGCGCCGCCACCTGAGCGCTCGCGGCATTGGACAGCGGCTGAAGCTGGATCGTCGGCAGAGATTCCTCACCAAGGGCGATATGCGCAGCCGCATTGCCAAGAATCGGCAGAAGAGCCTTTTCGGTGAAGAAGGCGAGCTTCTCGTCGCCTGCATCCGTCATGCTTAAGCCGTCGCTGCCTCTCAGCCGCGCCGTCTGACCGTTCACATCCGGTCCCGAATAGATGAAATCGCCATTCTTATCGACGAAGCCGTCCCAGATGCTGACGAATTCCCCGGAGACCCGTTCCGCGGCGCGGCGATAAATATCGTTGAAATAGACCATGTCCTCGCTCATGGAATCGTATTTGAACGAGGGCATGCCGACCCAGATCAGGGGCACGTTCTTTTCTTCTGCGATCTTGGCGAGATCGGTCGCACGTTTCTCGTACTCGGCCGTCCAGCCATCGGAGCGAACGGCGAGCGTTGCCCCTGAAACACGAATGGGCTGACGATCGTTCGCACCGATCATCACTGCAAGCACATCGGGCTTCGTCTCATCGATGAGGGGACCGAGATTCTTGCCCCAATCGTAAAAATCGTCGCGCACGAGGCCGGACGATCCGTTCGTTTTAGATGTAACGACCACCATCTCGTCGTCGGCGAAGGCCTCTTCCAATCCATCGGCAAGGGAAGCGCCCATGAAGTCCCCGACCACGAGGATCTTCTTGGCATTGTCCCTCTTGTCAGTCGTGTCGCTCGTCACTGCTGCCGGTGCCGCGCTGGCTGGCGCTGAGCGGGCAGTATTCCGGGAACTCGATCGCTTTTGCTGATCCGCACTGCGCTTCTTGCGCGTGACCGATCGCTTTTGCGGTGTCGCCGCCTTTCGCTTGCGGATCACGCGCTTCTTGATGGTCCGGCGCGGCTGTTCGGCACCAGACCCGCCACCGAAGATCATGTCGACGATCGTGCGCGGGCGCTGCTGCGCCTCGGCCTGCGACGCAGGCAGCATCCCCGTCATCGCGACCGCGAGGACGAGAATGACCGCTATCGCCCGGATCCATGGCGTCGTGACCTGTTTGCGGTTGGTCGCGAATGCGGTCATTCGGCTGGCTCCATCATGAATGTTGGCATGGCTCGTGTCTTGGGTCTTAAAGCCATGCCGACATGTCCTGTTCCTGCGGCTCTCAGTTCTGGCGCAGATAGTTCAGAACCGCCTTGGAAGGATTTCCATCCGCCGGCATTCCGGCCCGGTTCTGGATGGCTGTGATCGCGCCCTTGGAGCCTGAGCCGATCTTACCATCGATCTTGCCGTCATAAAGCCCCATGGCGGCAAGCCGTTTTTGAAGCTCGAAGCGTTCGTCCATGGAAAGCGGCGTATAGCCACGCGGCCAATCCTGCACGAGGCCGCTATAGCCGCCGATCTGATCGCCGAGCATGCCCACCGCGAGCGCATATTTGTCGGCGTTGTTATAGCTCTTCAGGACGAAGAAGTTCTTCATCATCAGGAAGGCCGGACCGTTGTCCCCGGCGAGGCGAATGAGGTTCGCACGATCGCCGATATTGGGAAGTGGCCGGCCATCGGCGCGGGTGAAGCCCAGCGAGGCCCACTGACGGATCGTCCGGTTGTCGCGCTCCAGCTTGCCGCCGCGATACTGCGCGGGAACACGAACCTCGTAGCCCCAGGTCTTGCCGCTTTGCCAACCATTTTTCCGAAGCAGGTTCGCCGCGGTCGCCAGGGCATCGGGCACCGAGCCCCAGATATTGGGATGTCCGTCACCGTCGATGTCGGAGGCATAGGCGCGATAGCTGGTCGGAATGAACTGCGTATGGCCCATGGCGCCGGCCCAGGAGCTCTTCAGGTTCGTCGGAGAGACATGGCCGTCCTGAACGATCTTGAGCGCCGCGATCAACTGTTCGCGGGCGAACTTGGCGCGCCGCTTGTCCAGATAGGCGAGGGTCGCCAGCGAGCGCGGCAGGCTCTTCATGACGTCGTCGCGCTTGAGGATCTCGCCGTAATTGGTCTCCATCGACCAGATGGCGAGCAAAATATCGCGGTCGACGCCATAGCGGCCCTCGATGCGGTCGAGCCAGCTGGAGAGCTGGCGGCGATAGGCCTGGCCTGTCCGGACCTGCATCTCGTTGACGCGGTTGTCGATGTAATCCCAGACCGTCGCGCGGAATTCCGGCTGGTAACGGGCCTTTTCCAGAACGTCCGGGTCGGGCTCGGTCACGCCGGCGAACGCCGAGCGGTAGACGTCCCGGCGAACGCCGTTCTGCGCTGCGGTGTTCTCGAACGACTGGATCCAGTTGCGAAATCCCTGGTCCGCATTCGCACTGGCAGGCATGAGGCTGGTGGCGACTGCGAGCGCACAAGCCGCGCCGATCGTTCTCAGCCGCGTATGTAGATTTTCGAAATACTTCATGACTTCAAGCGTTTCCCTCGATAGCTCGCTATCATTCGCTATGATCGGCTAAGAGCATTAACGGTTCGTTTACCCTGAGGACCTGCAAACAAAATCCCCTCGATACCTCAGTGGCTCTTCGCAGCTTTTTTCGGCAAAAGAGAGACAGCGTTGCCTTTTGCAGAGTAAGCCTATCCTTCAACCGGCAACGCCACCAAGATATCTGGAGATCTATCGATGAAACGTGTCCGCAAAGCTGTTTTTCCGGTCGCGGGCCTCGGCACGCGTTTTCTCCCGGCCACCAAATCGATTCCGAAAGAGATGCTGACGGTCGTCGATCGTCCCATCATCCAGTATGTGGTCGATGAGGCAAAGGAGGCCGGGATCGAGCATCTGATCTTCGTGACCGGCCGTTCCAAGGAGGTGATCGAGGATTATTTCGACATCCAGATGGAACTTTCGACGAGCCTGGCCGAAAAAGGCAAGACCGATCGCCTCAAGATCCTGAACGATCTTCAGCCTGCACCCGGAACCACCAGCTTCACCCGCCAACAGGCGCCGTTGGGTCTCGGTCACGCCGTGTGGTGCGCCCGCGAACTCGTCGGCAACGAGCCGTTCGCGCTCCTCCTGCCGGATATGATCATGCAGGCGGAAAAGGGCTGCCTCGCCTCGATGATGGAGCTTTACGAGAAGAACGGCGGGAACGTTCTGTCGGTCGAGGAATGCGATCCGGACGAAACGGACAAGTACGGCATCGTCGGCAAGGGCGAAACGATCGGCGACGGTTTCAAGATCACCGGCATGGTCGAAAAGCCCGATCCGAAGGATGCGCCGTCCAATTTCTATCTGTCTGGCCGTTACATTCTTCAGCCGGAGATCTTCGAGATCCTCGAAAACACCGGTCGAGGCGCGGGCGACGAAATCCAGCTGACGGACGGCATGGAGACCCTCTTCAAGCAGCAGCAGTTCGCCGCCTATCCCTTTAAGGGGCGGACCTTCGACTGCGGCTCGCCGGAAGGCTTCATCGAAGCCAATATCGCCTTCGCGCTGTGGCGGCCCGATATTCGCAACAAGGTGATCGACGATATCGAACGGTTGATGAAGACGGTCGAGCCTCGCGGCTGACCGTTCTTCGCCTTAGCGCTGGATGCGAAGGCCGACGGTGACGGTGTTGGCGGACCAGTCCTGGCTGGGGACGGCCTCGAAGCTCTTTTCGTAATCGTAGCTTCCCGAGAGGGCGAGGGTGCGGTTGAGCCAGTAGGTGAAGCCGACCTCCGCCGCGAGGCTCAGCGGGTCCCTGGCCGCCGTGTCGTTTCGTTCGAGAGCTGCCGTCAGCGTCCCTTCCAGATCGAGGCGGGCGTTGAGCGAATGGATGAGCGCGATCGAAGCCTCGTAATTGGCCGTGGATCCGCCAACGTCCTCGGGCTCGAAAACCGTGCGGGCGGCAAAGACCAGATCGGTGCCGCGCCGCGGTGACCAGGTGAGATTGGCATCGATCGTCGGCGCGCTGGAGGTGGCGCCTTGTTCGGGAATGCTCCAGGCATAACCGGCGGCCACTTCGCCGCGAATCTTTTCTGCAAGATCGAGTTGAAGGCCGGCGCGCAGCGAGGGGATCGTCGCGTCGGCGTCGATCTCGCCCTGTTCATCGAGGATCCGCCTGCCAAGACTCGTCTCGATGAACGGCTTGATCGCGGGCGAAACCCCGAAGGCGGCGCGGGCGGTCGCGGTCGCCGTCGTGTAACTTTGATCGCGTGTGCCCGCAATGGTGGAAAGGTAATGCTCGCGGGCGAGCGTCACGCCACCCGTCAGCGTCGTGCGCGCGATCTCATGGCTCAGTTCTGCTCCGATCGAGCCTGACAGGATTTCCGGCCTGACGGATCCGAGAGCCGAGCCAAGGTCGATGTCGTCGTCTCGGCGATATGCAATCGCGCCGCGCATCGTGGCGCTCGTCAGGGCGCCCAGATCGAGCCGCAAACGACCGTCGAGTGCCGCCTCCGGATTGTTGGGGTCACCGAAGCCGCCGAAGTCACGCCGGTAGGCAAGACGACCGTTGAGTTCGCCTTCGTGCCGCGACCAGTTGGTGAGGGCGCGAACTTTGAGGTCCGTCTGGGAAAATGCTCCGCTTTCACCGCCGGCCCTGCGGTCGATATTCGTCGTAACGCCTGCGCCCTGATAGAGCTCGGGATAAATCGTCAGCGTCCCGGCCCTGAGGCCGACCGGCGCGAAGGGTTTGTCCTGAAGTGCCGGGCGAATGATACTTTCGACGGTCCTTGCGCGACTGTTGGAATTGAGCAGCGAATTGGTTGAGAGCGTCTCGCCCGCAACGCCCGCAGCCAGGGGCGGATTGCCGAACTCGTCGTTGGCGCGGTCCTCGTCGACGCGGTCCTCGTCGACGCGCCCGACCGGCTCCGCAGCTGATCGAAGCGAGGGATACGCGGCTTCCGTTTCGTAGTCTTCGACCGCCAGGGGGGTGTCGTCGTCCTCGTCGAGACCTCCCGGGGCAATCGCCTCGACCGGTGCAACGGGGGATTGGGTCTGGTATGGATCGAGCGTGTCGGCGGCGTCCCCTGGACCTGCAAAGATGTCGAAGGTCTTTGTCTTGGTCTCTGGCTCTTCCGGCTCCGGGCGGCCATATTCCTCGCTGTCCAGACGGTCGACGGTTTCGCCCTCCTGGTAGAGTTCGCGCAGGAGCTCCCGCTCGGAAGGCGTCAGCGCTTCGCTGTCCCTCGTAAACGGAGAGCGGCTCTGGCCGAGCGGCGCGCGGTCCCGCTCTCGCGTCATGGCCGCGTCTTCGCGTCCACGGCGTTCGCTGGCGTTTGATGAGGCCTGCCGCAGCTCAAGCAGAGAACTGTCCTGGGCGTGAATAGAGGAGGGATGCACGAGAAGGCCGGTCATGGCGACGCCTGCAGCGAAGAAGCTGGTCCAGGCACGTCCGTTCTGGTGTCTCTTCCCAGCCATCTTCGATCACGAATTCTCGTTTTTGCGGCCCAAAGGTCGGATGCATTGCCGGCAGCCTTTGGAGAAGATGAAGATTTATGGTTAACAAATCGTTCAATTCTGCCGAGACCGACATCGACGGTCCCGCATGACAAGGCTGAAGAGTTTCCATTGCCCCAGACAACCAAAAGCGCGCTACTCACGTCCGCCGGCGACGAGAGCCAGACGACTGCCATCCTGTCCGCCCTTAGAACGATCGCGATAGAAGCCGAAGGGCTGAAAGCACTCAGCGACAATCTGGTAGGCGAGCGCGCTGCCGCGTTCGAGCGCTCGATCGGGCGCATTCTGGAGATGCGCGGCCGCATCGTCGTGACCGGTGTCGGCAAGAGCGGCCATATCGGGACGAAGATGGCGGCGACCTTCGCCTCGACCGGAACCCCCGCCTTCTTCGTCCACGCGGCGGAAGCCAATCACGGCGATCTGGGCATGATCGGGCGCGAGGACATCATTCTCGCCCTGTCGTGGTCCGGCGAGACGAACGAACTGAAGGGTATTCTCGATTATTCTCGGCGCTTCGGAATCACCCTGATCGCCATGACGTCGAAGCCGGATTCCGCACTCGGGCGGAGCGCCGACGAAATCCTGCTTCTGCCGCCGGCGACCGAAGCCTGTCCCCACGGTCTCGCGCCGACGACCTCGACCACGCTGCAGATGGCGCTCGGCGATGCGCTCGCGGTCGCACTTCTGGAGCAGCGCCGTTTCACGCCGCAGGATTTTCGCATCTATCATCCGGGCGGCAAACTCGGCGCCAGCCTCGTTCGGGTCGGGGATGTCATGCATCCGGGCGATGAGATGCCGCTCGTTGCTTCCGGTGCGCTGATGTCGGAAGCGATCCTTGTCATGTCGCGCAAGAGTTTCGGTTGCGTTGCGGTGACTGGTGATGGGGGCCGTCTCAGCGGGATCATCACCGATGGCGATCTGCGGCGGCACATTTCGTCGGATCTTCTCGCCAAGACCGTCGATCACGTCATGACGCGCGATCCGAAGACCGTCGGGCCGGACACGCTCGCGATGAGCGCGTTGGAGATCATCAACGCCTCGAACATCACCTCGCTGATGGTGGTCGGCGAGGAAAAGAAGCCGGTCGGCATCGTGCATCTGCACGATCTGTTGAGAATCGGGGTGGCCTGAGCGCCCAGCGCTCTTGCCTCGCCATCATTCCTGCCCGCTCGGCGGCGAGACGGCCTGGGATCGGACGAAGGGCTAGAACCAGCCCTTCGAGCGAAAATAAAGGGTCGGCAAAAGCGCCGACATGATCATCATCACGATCGCCATCGGATAGCCGAACGACCAGTCCAGCTCGGGCATGATCCGAAAGTTCATGCCGTAGATCGAGGCGATCAGAGTCGGCGGCAGGAAAGCCACCGAGGCGACGGAAAACACCTTGATGATGCCGTTCTGCTCGATCGAGATCATGCCGACCGTCGTATCGAGCAGAAAGGTCGTCTTGTTCGACAGGAAGGAGCAGAAGTCGCTGAGCGAACGAACGTCCCGCGACATGATCTTGAGCCGCCGCCTGAGGTTCTGCGAACCCTTCGCGCGGCCATCGAGGACAAGCTGAAGAAAGGGCGTGAGACGGTCGAAGACCGCAAGAGACTCGCGCACACGGGAGGCGAGATCGCCGGCCTCTCCGATCCGTTGAAGCAGTTTCTTGAATTCGGCCGTTCCGATCGGCTTCTTGCGGCTCGACGATGAAAAGATGTCCGACGCGATCTGATCGAGATCGGCGGAGATCGTTTCAAGGAGGTCAGCTACGCGATCGATGACGGTTTCCAGAATACCGACAAGCAGGCTCTCCGCCTGGTGATTTTCCCCGGCTGCCGACATGGCGGAAGAGGTGCCTGGCAGCGGCTTGTCATCCTTCTTCAGGCCCATGATCGAGGGATCGTGACACAGCCGGGCGGCGAAGATCTTGAAGCTTGTCGGATCGCTGTAGCGGATCGTCACCAGTCGTTTGGATGCGAGCAGGAAGGTGATGGGGGCAAACGAGGCCTGACCGTTGTGAAGACCGTGGATCACCGGAATGTTCATCACTTCGGCTGCGTCCTCGGTGTAGAGCCGGCTGGAAATCTCGATCTCCATCATCTCGGCCCGGGACGGGATCGTTGCCTTGACGAAGGTTTGAACCGCCTCGATCTCTGCATCGTCCGGCTCATGCATATCGATCCAGACGGACTCCTCCGGAATGGACTCGGCTTCGATGTCGATGGATCGACGGGTCATCCGGAGCTCGTCGGAGATGTAAGCGGTGATCATTGCGGAACGACCATCCTCTCGCTGTTCGGCTGTAGCCCTTAAAGACACAGCGGCTAACCGGCGTCCATGCAGGTGCGGGGGCCTCTCTTACGAAATCCGTTTGATGGCTTCGCGACAATCGATGTGAAAGAGGGGCATGCAATTCGGCCGGGCTTCAAGCGAAGCCCGGTCGAATTGTCCAGTCGATCATTCGAGAACACGGCTTTCGAAGGCCCGTCGGCAAACCAGGCTGGCTTGCGCCGGTCGTCCGGCTGGATCACACGGAATTTCCAGCTTTGCCCGAAACGGTTTCCGCGATCGGCTCGGCGCTTTCGGGCGGCGCTTCCAGCTGCCAGATGACACCTGTTTCCTCGAAGCTCATTGTTGCGGACCCGCCGAGACCGCGTGCCGTCATTTTCTGGGTGATGAGTGTGCCAAAGCCTGAGCGGCTGGGCTTCCTGACAGGCGGCCCCCCGCTTTCGCGCCATTCTATGGCAAATTTCTCGCCATGGGACCATGTGATCTGCACAAGCCCGTTGTCGACGGAGAGGGCGCCGTACTTTGCCGCGTTGGTCGCCAGCTCGTGAAGCGCGAGGCCGATCGTCTGGGCAACAGAAGCATTCACCTTAAGCCTTGGACCCTCGTAGCGGATTCGCTTGCTCTGCACCCCGAATGCGGAAAGCTGGTTCTCGATCAGAGCGGAGAGTTCCACGCTCTCCCACCCCTTGTTGGACAGAAGTTCGGCCGAGCGCGCGAGTGAGGCGAGCGCATCGGAGAGCGTGTTCAGGAATTCGCCGGTATCGGCGCTTTCCCGCGCCGCGCGCCGAGCGATGGCGGCGACCAGCGCATACTGGTTTTTCGCCCGATGGGTCATTTCGCGCATCAGGAGCCGGGTCTGTTCCTCGGCCTCGATCCGGTCGCGCGAGGCCCGGTTCAAGACCTTCGAGACCTCGCCGATTTCGGCGATATCCGTCGTCACGGTGAGGGCCGGCTCGCCGCGGCCGATGGCCTGGGCCTGTTTGGACAGCGCCAGGATGGGACGCGACACCCGTCGGCCCATCATGATGCCGAGGAACACGCTGAAGGCCGTCAGAACGAGGCCGAACGCAATCAACGTATACCAGGATCGCATGATCGGACGTTCGATCGCGGCGGTGGAAACGGTGACGATCGTGCGCCAGTGGGTAAGCGCGGAGACCTTCGAGGCATCGATGAGGTCGTCATTGTCGGTAAAGCCGGGCGAGGTCTTTCCGATGCCCTGCTCGATGATGCTCGGTCCGAACATCTGGCCGTTGGCGGCGCCTCCCGAGAATACCTGTTCGCCGTCCGCATCCTCGACGACGACGGACCAGGCACCCGGCAGGTTCTTCTCCTCGATAACCTCGTTGAGGCTATCCAGCGGCTTCGTCAACGCCACCACGTAGCGCGTGTCCTCGAGTTCCGTGGTCGGCACGGCGACCATAAAAACGAGCTTTCCTAGACGCGGATCGAAGGCGACGCCCGAGACGTCGGCGCGGCCCTTCGTCAGAGCATCATCGATGATCCGCTGTTCGTGCTGCTGCACGACGGGCTTGGCGGGCGCGTTACTCGTCGAGGCGACAAGTTCGCCCTGTTCGTCGATGAGATCGGCGACGATGCCGCTACTCCTGAGGGCGCGAATGGAACGATCTCTGAAGACCTGAAAATCCAGATTCTCGATCGTGCCCGAGGTCGCAAGGACACGGGCGGTCGCGAGCAGTCCGACCACTTCCCGGTCGAAGGCGTTCGAAACGATCTCGGCCATGTCGCCGACCTGAGCGCGGGCAAGTTCCTGCTGCTGGTCGGAGAAACGGAAGATAAGAAAGGCGCTGAACAGAAGGGCAGGCGCCAGAACCGTCAGCGTCAGCGTGGTCAGGTGGACGAGCAGCGAGGGACGCAGCAAGACATGGGCAAGACGACCAGGACGCAGGCCTCCCCATGGCGGCGACAAACGCCCCCACCGCAGTAGCCATCTCGACTGGCCCGCCCTTTTGCCGAGGCTCATGAAATTAGCTGCCCTGCTGCTGGCCGAAACGAAGCGATCATCCGTCCGGCTTTGCCATCGATAGGCCGTGGCCAAAGCTCAAGGCTCAGCAAATGCCATAAGCCTTGCGCACGGCGCTATAACTTTAACAGGAGTAGACCTGACATGAGTCGGCGTGACAAGCGCTGGAAACCCAAAGGAGAATCGGTTTCGTGATGTAAGGCGCTGATCACCGGGGGCTTTGCCGACCGGAACCGCCATGCGCCTTTACTGAAATGCCGGCGGAATGTTGCTTCTCGGCAACTACATATAGTCGCTCAGTCCCGGAACGGATTTCAGCGCGCGCTCGACCGTTTCGTCGCCGGCATGCTGTTTGGCGAATGTGACGAGTTCCTTGGCGACGGTTCTGATCTGCGGGACATCGAGACCAAGTCCGGTCAGCTTCGAGCCAAGCGCCATGATCGCGCTGGAGCCGGCGAGGGCACCCATCAGGCCGCCGAGCAATCCACCGCTTCCCGTCCGCGTTTGTCCCGCTTCGATGATCGCATCTTTTGCTCCGGGGATCGCGTCCAGCATCTCTTTCACCGCAGGCCCCTCTCCCTCGGCCTTGATGAATGCGAGGATATGTCCGACGGCAGCCCTGGTCGTCTGTGCGTCGAGCCCGGCCTCGCCGGCGATGCGAGTGAGAAGCTGTTCCATGCGTTCGTCTTTCCTTGGCTGGGGCGAAGGGCCAGCATGTGCGCGGCGGCACCGGAGAATAGGTCAGGCGTCTGAAACGCCAATGATTCCGCGTCCAGCCGTGTCCGTGGGATTGCGTATCATGGCCCGCGCGGGGCTCACGGTGATCAGGGCCAGCTTGTCCAGGCATGCCGGCAGGGGCTAAACCGGAGCGGTCGGCAAGGGGAGAGGGACCGCAGCTATGCTGGAAGACGGCAAGATCTATCTCGGCACGAGCCGCGATCCGGCGAATGCCAACAAGAAGGGCGAATATCTCGATCTGAAGCTCGCCAATCGCCATGGCCTCGTGACCGGCGCGACCGGCACCGGCAAGACGGTGACCCTGCAGATCCTCGCCGAGGGTTTTTCCGAAGCGGGCGTCCCTGTCGTATGTGCCGATATCAAGGGCGATCTTTCAGGCATTTCGGTGCGCGGCGAGGAGAAGGATTTCCTTGTACGAAGGGCGGCCGAGATCGGCCTCGATCCTTATTATCGCGACTATTTCCCCGTCGCCTTCTGGGACATCTTCGGTGAAAAGGGTCATCCCATTCGCGCGACCGTCAGCGAGATGGGCCCGCTCCTTCTTTCGCGACTCATGGATCTGACAGATGCGCAGGAGGGCGTCCTCAACATCGCCTTCAAGATCGCCGACGACGAGGGGCTTCTGCTCCTCGACCTGAAGGACCTTCAGGCGATGCTTGCCCATCTTGCCGAGAACGCGTCCGTCATCTCAAAGATCTACGGCAATGTCGCGAAGGCCTCGGTCGGCGCGATCCAGCGCTCTCTTCTGGTTCTGGAGCAGCAGGGCGCGGAGCAGTTCTTCGGCGAGCCGGCCTTGAGGATCCAGGATCTGATGGAGACCGATCGCGACGGTCGCGGCGTCGTCAATGTGATCGCGGCCGACAAGCTGATGATGAACCCGCGCCTTTACGGCACCTTCCTGCTCTGGCTCCTGTCCGAGCTTTTCGAGGAACTGCCAGAGGTGGGCGATCCTGAAAAGCCAAAACTCGTCTTCTTTTTCGACGAGGCGCACCTTCTTTTCGACGACGCGCCAAAGATCCTGCTCGAACGGGTCGAGCAGCTGGTGAAGCTGATCCGCTCCAAGGGCGTCGGCATCTATTTCGTCACCCAGAACCCGCTCGACGTGCCGGACGGCGTGCTCGCCCAGCTCGGCAATCGGATTCAGCACGCCCTGCGCGCCTATACCCCGCGCGAGCAGAAGGCGGTCAAGACTGCCGCCGAGACCTTCCGTCCGAACCCGGAATTCGACGCCTTCGAGACGATCACCACCCTCGGCGTCGGTGAGGCGCTGGTCTCGACGCTGGGCGCAAAGGGCGTTCCCTCGATGGTGGAGCGCACGCTCATCCGCCCGCCAGCGGCCAGTCTAGGACCGATCACCGATGAGCAGCGCGCGGACTTGATCCGCAAGAGCCATGTCGCCGGCAAATACGATTTTCCGATCGATCGGGAATCGGCTTACGAGATCCTGATCGGCCGCGCCGAGGAGGAGCTGAAGCGTGAGGAAGAGGCCCGTCAGCGGGAAGATGAAGAAGCGGAAGCCCGCCCCAACGAGGAAGGTGAGCGACGGGCGGAGGCCGCGCGCCGCCGGGAACAGGCGAGCGCGGACGAGCCTCGCCGCACCCGCACCGGTTTCCAGCTGCCGGATTTCGGCTTTGGTGGTCGTGACGACGCTCAGGATTACGACGACGAGGAGAGATCTTCGTCCCGCCGCGCACCGCGCCGCAAGCCGCGCTCCAGCCCGCGCTATCAGCGCCAGTCGGTGTCGGAAACGATCATGAAACAGGTCGGGCGAACGCTCGCTTCCACCGTGACACGGGCGGTCGTGCGCGGCATTCTGGGAAGCTTCAAGAAAGGGCGTTAGCCAGCTGACCTATTCAGGTAGCCTTGACTGAAAGGCGATTGGGGCCCGAACCTTTACGTCCGCCCATGGAAACACCACATCACAGGGCAGGATGCCGCTTGGAAATCGCGGCGAAGCTTGTGTGATGGAGCAGTGCAGATGGATGGCGAAAAGTCTCAGGCAACCTCATATATCCTGTGGTTTTGCTGCCTGTTCATCGTCTGTGGCCTGCACCGGTTCTATCTCGGCCGGCCCTGGACAGGCCTTCTCTGGCTTCTGACCGGCGGTCTTTTGGGCATCGGCCAGATCATCGATCTCTTCCTCATCCCGGGCATGGTCCGTGAGCAGAACATGCAGAGCCGTCTGGCCGGGTATGAAAACGACAGGCTTCGCCGATGACACTCGACCAGTCCTTGCCCGAGGAAAAGTCGAAGGCCGTTTCTTACCTTCTGTGGTGCTCCTGCTTCTTCGGGGTGTGCGGCATTCACCGCTTCTACAACGGCCGCCCGGTCTCCGGGACCATCTGGCTTCTCACCTTCGGGTTCCTTTTTATCGGCCAGATCATCGATCTGCTTCTGATCCCCGGCATGGTGCGGGAAGAGAATCTGGAGCGTCGTTTCGCCCTGCGCGAACGGGATGATCGCGGCCTGTTCTGATTCCGTCGCCGCGGATTTCATCATGGCGTGAAAAGGGGCGCCCCGTGAGCGCCCCTTTTGTTATTTTCGTCCCGCTTAATCGAGTAGTGAAAGCGGCTTCCAGCCAGCTTCTTTCAGCTTTTCGGCGCTGGGCACCGGATTGAACAGCATTGCGGCGTGAAGCTCGGCCGTTACATCCGCCTTGCCCCGTCCGATGCCCGCAACCACCTTGCCGTTCTTGATGTAGAAGGCGGTGTAGCTGCCTTCCTCGATATCGCCCTCGATGTGGACGTCGTCATAGCTTTCCGCATGACCCACGTAATGGATCGGCCCGTACTGCGCCGACCAGAAGAAGGGGACGCCGGAATAATCGCTCTCGTCGCCCAGCATGGCTCGTGCCGCGTGGCGGCCATGCTGTTCGGCAACGCGCCAGTGCTCTATCCGCGTCGAATATCCCCGCTTGGGCAGCGGAAAATCCGCCACATCGCCGCCGACCCAGAGCCGGTTTGCCGCCCTTAGCTTTGCGTCGACCGAAATCTTGCCGTCCTCTGCGAGATCGCCGAACGCGTCGAGATTGGGTTTTGCGCCAACGGCCAGAATGATCAGTCCGGCGCGGATCGTTTCGCCACCTTCGGTCGTCACGCCGGTCGCCATGCCGTCGGAGGCTTCGATCGCCGACACCTTGGAGCCAAGCTTCAGGGTCACGCCCTTCGACTTGTGCTGCTCGGCGATCTGCCTGGCGACGGCATCGCCCCATTTCGAGGCGAAGGGGAGCTCTTCCGGGGTGACGACCGTGATGGTCTTTTCGTCGCCCGCAAGGGCTGCCGCCGCTTCCATGCCGATGAAGCCCGAACCGACGATCACGATCTCTGTCTCGATCTCCGCCGCGTCGTGGAGGGCCTTGCCGTCTTTCATGGAGCGGAGCGTGAAGACGTTCGGCATATCGGCGTTTTCGAGCGGCAACTGCGATGCGCTGCTGCCGGGGGCGGCAAAACAGGCGTCATAGGTGAGTTCCGACGGCGCGCCTTTGCCTTCGAGCGTCAACTGCCGGGCTTCGGCGTCGATCTTCGTCACCTTCGCCTGGATGCGTTCGATGCCGAGGTTCTGTAATTCATCGGCACTGGCCAGCGTCATTTTTTCAGGGGTCGTGCCGCCCTTGAGATAGGCCTTCGAAAGGTCCGTGCGGTCGTAGGGCGGTGCGTCTTCCTGCCCGATCATGACGATCCGGCCATCAAAACCCTGCTTCACGAGCTCCTGAGCGCAGGCAAGCCCGGCAGCGCCCGTTCCGACGATCGCGAAGACGGCCTCGCCACCGGTCTTGCGTTGGCTCTTGTCGACCTCCGGCCGATGGGTCTCGGCGCCATCCGGCACCTCGACCATGATTCGGCCGTTTTGTACCGAGACCACGAAGCGCGCGAGGCAGCCCTGACCCGGCGGCTCGATATGGTCGCCGGTGTCGAGATCGAAAATGGCGTGATGCCAGGGGCAGATCACCGTATTGCCGACCCGCGTTCCGTTCTTCAGGGGCGCGCCCTTGTGGGTGCATTTCGCGCCGGTCGCGAAGACGCGGTCGCCATCTCGGGCGAGAAGCAGCTTGGTTTCGCCGACTTCGACCTCTTTCAGCTCGTCGGGCCCCAGTTCGTCGAGGCCGAGGACATCGTGCTGCATGTATCGTCCATCCTGTTGATGCGGGGGCTGAACCGCCGCGTTCGCGTTTGTGTCGATCAAGGAACCAACTCGGAAGACGGAGGGGACGTTCCGAATCGAAACCGTTTTGACCGTGTGCAGGTGCCCGAAACAAAAACGGGCCGCCCATGGCGACCCGTCGAGCAGATTGAGAAAAGTTGGTTTGCGCTCAGGCGATGCCGCCCTGGGTGACCAGAACCTGTGCCCCCGAGGGCACGCGGTCGTAGAGATCGATGATATCCTGGTTCATGAATCGGATGCAGCCTGAGGAGTTGTTCGTGCCGATCGTCCAGTATTCCGGTGAGCCGTGAAGGCGGTAGAGCGTGTCTTTTCCGTTCTGGAAGAGGTAGAGCGCGCGAGCGCCCAGCGGATTGCCGATACCCGGTTCCATGCCGCCATTCTCCGCCGAATATTCGGCAAGCTCCGGCTTTCGCTGGATCATCTCGGCCGGCGGTGTCCAGGTCGGCCACTTCTTCTTCCACTGTACCTTGGCGCGGCCAGCCCATTCCATACCGGCCCGGCCGACGCCAACGCCGTAGCGCATGGCCCGGCCCCCCGGCTGGACGAGATAGGCGAACTTGTTTGCCGTATCGACGACGATCGTGCCGGGAGCCTCGCCGGTCGGATCGTCGACCTCGCGGCGGTAATAGATCGGATTGACGCGGGAGAGATTGACAGCCGGAATTCGGAACCCACCGTCATACATAGCGTCATACATTTCGCGATAACGGGCATTCGGCGCCTCATAGGATGCCCCGGAGCGGCTGTCGTAGCCTGACGCGCCACCATCGGCGTTGAACGCCGACATGCCTATGATGCGGGCGCGAGGACCTGAAGGCGAGCAGCCGGTAAGGGCGGCGCCTGCGGTCAAACCAAGACCCACGAGAAATGTGCGTCGCGAAGGAAGCGCGGTCATGTTCGATTTTCTCCAGCCTACCGATGAGGCGCTCTTTTCGGCGCTCACACTTTTCTTTCGAAGTCTAAGCCTTGCATGATACATCCGGTTCCGTATGTTTCGCCAGTTTTCACGCCCAAGTGATCACACGCATGAATGGTTCGTGCCGGAGCGACGCTGCGCAAGCCGGCTCGCAGGCGTTGAGTGAATGTGAAAGTAGCAGGATCAATCGAATGGCGCAGGACGCTCACGGCAAGGCGGAACGACACTCACGCACCTGGTTCGATGGCGAATGGCACGAGGGCGCGCTGAACTGCGTGAGCCCGGCGACCCATGGTCTCTGGCTCGGCAGCTCGGTCTTCGACGGGGGCCGTTGGTTTGAGGGGCTGGCGCCAGATCTCGATCTGCACTGCCAGCGCGTCAATCGTTCAGCGCGGGCGATGGGGCTCGAGCCGACCATGTCCCCGGAACAGATCGAAACGCTGGCGCTCGAGGGCGTTGCCGGTTTCGACGGGAAGACCGCGATTTACGTCAAGCCGATGTATTGGGCGACGTCGGGCGGGTTCATGGGCGTGCCGCCCGAGCCGTCTTCGACCGTTTTCTGCCTCTACCTCTTCGAATCCCCGCTGATGGAACCGACGGGCTTCACCCTCGGCCTTTCGCCGTTCCGGCGACCGACCTTCGAGGTCGCGATGACCGATGCGAAGGCAGGCTGCCTCTATCCCAATTCGGGCCGGGCAATCACCGAAGTTCGCGCGCGCGGCTTCGACAACGCGCTGATGTGCGACATGCTCGGCAATGTCGCCGAGACCGCGACATCGAACGTCTTTCTCGCCAAGGACGGCGTCGTCATGACGCCGATCGCGAATGGCTGTTTCCTCTCGGGGATCACCCGCGCCCGCGTCATCGAATGCCTCAGGGCCGATGGCGTGGAGGTGGTCGAGAAGACGTTGACGCCTCGGGATTTTCTGGAGGCCGACGAACTCTTCTCGACCGGCAACCATTCCAAGGTCGTCCCGATCACGCGGTTCGAGGACGTGTCCTTCCAGCCGGGCCGCTTCTACAGGCGCTCGCGCGACCTCTATTGGGACTTCGCGAAGTCCCGCGCCGCCGCCTGAGGTCGTCAGGTCGGGAAAAATACTGATACGGAATTCATCTCCAAGCGGTGGCATTGCGCCGCATCGCCTCTAACTTGTGGTGCAGAGACGGGAACTGGCCTGATGGCTCTGCCGCCCGTCACAAAAGCCCTTGCGACTAAAAAAGGAGATGAAACAATGGCTTTCGAGCTTCCAGATCTTCCCTATGCCTACGATGCGCTCGGTCCTTACATGTCCAAGGAGACGCTCGAATATCATCACGACAAGCACCACAACGCTTACGTGACGAAGGGCAACGACCTCGCCAAGGAAGCCGGCATGGACGGCAAGTCGGTCGAAGAGATCGTCAAGGCCTCCCACGGCACCAACCAGGCGCTCTTCAACAACGCCGCCCAGCACTACAACCATGTTCACTTCTGGAACTGGATGAAGCCGAATGGCGGCGGCAAGAGCCTTCCCGCTTCGCTTGAAAAAGCGTTCGAAAGCGATCTCGGCGGCTATGACAAGTTCAAGGCCGATTTCGAGGCAGCCGGCGCCGGCCAGTTCGGCTCGGGCTGGGCCTGGGTCGCGGTCAAGGACGGCAAGCTGGAAATCATGAAGACGCCGAACGGCGAGAACCCGCTGGTTCATGGCGCGACGCCGATTCTCGGCGTCGATGTGTGGGAGCATTCCTACTACATCGATTACCGCAATGCCCGTCCGAAATACCTCTCGGCCTTCGTCGACAACCTCATCAACTGGGACTATGTCGAAGAAATGTATCGTAAGGCAACGAGCTGATCCGACTCCGCTCGCCCATTGAAAAAGGCCCTGCCGGTTCTGCCGGTGGGGCCTTTTCTATTGCGGCGTCAGCTGGATCCGATCACGCCCGTGTCACGGACTGTTGTAACGGAAAAATTGCCACTCGGCGAAGCGCCCTTATTCTTGTCTGGAATCGTTCCAGAACCAAAGGCTCGACCGAACCATGCGCAAGTCATCCTATCGCATCTCGGCATCCGTCATCGTGGCGGCCGGCATGCTCACCGCCGCTAGCGCCGTCGCCCAGAACGCGGCACCCATCGAGGAGCGGCAGAAACTCATGAAGGAAAATGGCGATTCAGCGAAAGCCGCCGGCGCCATGCTCAAGGGCGAGGCACCGTTCGAGGTGGCGAAGGCCCAGCAGATATTCACCGAGATGCACGAGGTCGCGATGAAGTTCGGCGACTACTTCCCGGAGGATTCCCAGACCGGGAATGATACGGAGGCAGCGCCCGCAATCTGGGAGAAGCCGGAGGAATTCCAGGCTGCGCTGACCAAGTTCGAGGACGACACCTCGGCGGCGATGAACGCGAATGTCGACAGTCTCGATGGGTTCAAGCAGCAGTTCGGCATGGTCGCCCAAAACTGCAAGAGCTGCCATGAAGAGTTCCGCATCGACAAGGATTGAGTGCTGCCTCATCCGTTTCGGCCGGTGATCGTTGAGAGACAGTCGCCGGCCATTCGACGGGGCTCAGCCATCGCCTCGCACCGGTTCCTCTCGGATTGGCAACCGAATTTCCGCGGTATCCAAAACGTCTTGGCGGTCCCATGAAACGCGCGCTCATCGTCATTTTTGCCGCCCTCGTCGTTGTCATCGGCGTGGGTTGGCTGTTGACTTCCCCAACGCGGCTGGATGCGGCGGCGCTTCCTAATCCCGAGACCGGCGTTGCGAAACGCGGCGAACAGATCTTCTGGGCCGGCGGCTGCGCATCCTGCCATGCAGGCGGGGACGCCGAGGGAGAGGATAAGCTCCGCCTTGGCGGCGGCGATCCGATCAAATCCGATTTCGGGACCTTTCACGCGCCGAATATCTCGCCCGATCCCGAAGCGGGGATCGGCAGCTGGAATTTCGTCGATTTCGCCAATGCGGTGAAAAAGGGCGTTTCGCCGGACGGCACCAATTACTACCCGGCTTTTCCCTATTCGTCCTATGAGCGCATATCGGATCAGGACCTCACGGATCTCTGGGCGTTCATGCAAACGCTTCCCGCCGTGGCAGGCAGGGCGCCCGAAAACGACATCCCGTTCCCCTTCAACATTCGGCGCGGGATCAGTGTGTGGAAGCTTGCCTTCCTCAATGACCCATCCAGACCCATCATCGTCTTGCCGGACGATGCAGGAGATGCTGTGCTGCGCGGACGCTATCTCGTCGAGGCGCTCGGCCATTGCGGCCAATGCCATACGCCACGCTCGTTCTGGGGCGCGGGCGGCCTCATCGAAAGCGAATGGCTTGCCGGCGGTCCAAACCCGGACGGCAGGGGCCGCATCCCCAACATCACGCCTTCGGACGCAGGAATCGGATCGTGGTCCGCATCCGACATCGCCTATTATTTCGAAAGCGGTTTTACGCCGGACTTCGACTCCGTGGGCGGGTCGATGGTGGAGGTGCAGGAAAACCTTGCCAAGCTGACCGACGAGGATCGGGCGGCGATCGCCGCCTATCTCAAGGCCGTGCCTGCGATCGGCAGCGACCAATAGCCGGCCTCGTCCAGACGCATGACCTGGATTTCGGCAGGCAACCGAAGGAGACCGAAGAGAGCCGGTCTCTAATCATGGAGCTATTGCTCGACACCTGAGGGCAGGCGGCTTGCCAGCAAGGCCAGCGTCAGGAAAAGCGCGATCTGAAGACCGAGCGCGGCTTCGAAGCTTGCCTTATAGGCGTCCGGGGATGACCCGCCGGCAAGAACGCCGAAAAAGATCTGGCCGAGCACGGCCACGCCGAGAGCGCCGCCAATCTGCTGAAACGTCTGCAAGGCGCCAGATCCGGAACCGGCGTCGCGGTTGTCTACGACCGTCAGGATGGTCGCAAAGAGCGGGGCGACGGTGATGCCCATGCCGAGACCGGCGATCACGAGGGGCGCGAGAAAGGCCCAGTGATCGAGGTCCTCGGTCACGCCGAACACGATGTAGAGAAGCGTTGCCATGCCGCTTGCGAGGATCAGCGGTCCCGTCACGAGCCGCGCTTTGGCATAGGCCGAGCCGAACTGGCCGGAGATCAGCGAAGCGATGAAGACGCCCACGGAAAAGGGTGTCGTGGTCAGCCCGGATTCCAGCGGCGTGAAGCCGTAGCCCACTTGAAGGAAGATCGCGATCACGAAGAAGAAGCCCGGGATGCCGGCGAAGAGCGTCGCCGTCATCGTAAGCCCAAGCAGAAAATGGCGGTTCGTGAGAAGGCTGACCGGCAGAAGCTGCGTCTCCTGCCGGCGCGCACGCCGGGCTTCCCATCGAACGAAAGCGGCCGCGCATGGGATGGCGAGCGCCATCATGGCGAAGCACCACCACGGCCAGCCGAATTCGCGGCCTTCCACCAGTGGAAAGATCACCGTGAAGACGCTCAAGGCGGCGAGCGCCACGCCGCCGATGTCCACGGGTTCATAGTCGCCGCGTTTCGTCCAGGGGATCAGCCGCCAGCCCATGACGAGGGCAAACAGGCCGATGGGAATGTTGACGAGGAAGATCGGCCGCCAGTCCAGACCGTAGAAATCGCCGGCGATCAGCGCGCCGCCCGCAAGTGGGCCGGTGACCGCGGCCATGCCGGCCGTGACACCGAAGAGCGAGAACGCAAATCCACGCTCCTCACGCGAGAACGTGACCTGAACGAGGGCGAGAACCTGCGGCATCATCATCGCGCTCGACATGCCCTGAACGAAGCGGGACGCGATCAGGAGATCCACGGTCGGCGCAAGGCCGCACAGGGCCGAGCCGATGGTGAAGCCGAATATGCCGATGAGAAACATCCGCTTGCGCCCGACGATGTCGCCGAGACGCCCGAACGGCAGAAGCCCGAGGGCAAAGAACAGGATATAGGCGGCGACGACCCATTCGATCTGCGAACTCGAAGCGCCGAGATCGGCGGTGAGGCTTGGAATCGCGACGTTGACGATGGTTACGTCGATCAGATTCATGAACCCCGCAAGCAGCAGGACCGCGAGAATGATCCAGCGACGCGGATCGGCTTCCAAGCTCTCCTCACCTTTGGTCTCGGGCATCGTCACGGACATCGGCGTCTTTCATTGGCGTGCGGGAGGCAGGCGAGGGGAGCTGCCCGGCTTACAAGGCAAAATCAGGACAGCCATACGCCGGCTCTCTGCCCCGATTCGGCCAGGTGAAGCTTATGGAGCGCTGTCATGCCTTCCATCGCATGCCGTCGTCCTCCGTGCGAGGCCGTCCGGCAGGGAGAACGCAGTCAGTCGATGATAGCGGCGGAGGCGGCCGCCGGGATCAAAGTGTTCCCGTCATCTTCAGCGCGAAGGCGTAGATATAGGCGACCTCTTCGAGCTTGGTAAAGCGCCCGGAGGCGCCCCCATGCCCCGAATCCATATTGGTGCGAAGGATGATGGGATTGTCGTCCGTCTTCATCTTGCGCAGTCGTGCAACCCACTTTGCAGGCTCCCAATAGGTGACGCGCGGATCGGTGAGGCCGGCGAGTGCCAGGATCGGCGGATAGTCCTGTTCCTTGACGTTGTCATAGGGACTGTAGGACGCGATCACCTGATAGTCTTCCCCGGAGAGGATCGGATTGCCCCATTCAGGCCATTCCGGCGGGGTCAGCGGAAGCGTGTCGTCCAGCATGGTGTTGAGCACGTCGACGAAGGGGACCACCGCGACGATCGCGCCGAAGGTGGCTGGTGCCATGTTCGCCACCGCACCCATTAGCATGCCGCCCGCCGAGCCTCCATGGGCGACGATGCGGCCTTGGCTGGTGAATTTCTCCGCTGCGAGATGATCGGCCGCGGCGATGAAGTCCGTGAAGGTGTTCGCCTTGTTCTGCCGCCGGCCCGCCTCGTACCAGGCAAACCCCTTGTCCTTGCCGCCACGGATATGGGCGATGGCGTAGACGAACCCCCGGTCGACCATCGACAGGATATTCGTGCTGAACGAAGCGGGGATCGACATGCCGTAGGAGCCGTAGCCGTAAAGCAGGCACGGGGCCGAACCGTCAGTCGGCGTGTCCTTGTGGTGAACCACCGAGACCGGCACCATCTCGCCGTCCTTCGCGGGCGCGAAGATGCGCCGCGCCACATAGTCCTCCGGGTTATGGCCCGAGGGAATTTCCTGGGTTTTCAGGAGCGTGCGCTCGCGGGTCTCGACATTGTATTCAAATGTCTGGGCCGGTGTCGTCATCGAGGAATAGGAAAACCGAATGATCTCGGTGTCATATTCGTAGGTGCCGATCAGCCCCAGCGAATAGGCTTCCTCTTCGAAGGCGATCGAATGTTCGGGGCCGTCCGTCGGATCGTCGCTGTTGTTGAACGCCTTGATCACGATCCGTGGGAGACCGTCCCGCCGCTCCAGCCAGACCAGATGCCGCTTCAGCGCGAAGTGGTTGATGATCAGGCGGCCGTCCTCATGGGGAACCACGTCTCGCCAGGATGAACGCTCGGGCGCGTCCAGCGGGGTCGTGACGATCTTGAAATCCCGTGCGCCATCGGCGTTCGTGCGGATGTAGAGGCAGTTCTCGCCCTCGTCGACATCGTATTCGACACCGGTCTCGCGCTCGGCGATCAGTCGTGGTTCGGCGGCCGGATTGGAGGCCGGTATCATCCAGCATTCGGACGTTTCGTGGTCATGGATGTCGATCAGAACGATCCGGCCGGACTGGCTCTTGCCGACGCCCATGAAGAAGCCGCTATCGGTCTCCTCATAGATCAGCTGATCTTCGTCCGGCTCGGTACCGAGGGCGTGGTAGAAGACCTTGCTGGGCCGGTGGTTCTTGTCGAGGCGGGTATAATAGAAGCCGCGCGAATGGGAGGCCCACGCCGCGTCTCCGCTCGTATCGTGGATCACCGTGCCGGTGTTTTCGCCCGTCTCGGCATCGCGGATGGCAAGGAGATAATATTCCGAGCCCTTGTCGTCATAGGACCAGGCGAGCGTGGCGTGGTCGGGCGAATGGCTGACGCCGCCGAGGGAGAAATAGGCCTTGTCGGCGGCCTCCTTGGGACCATCGACGAGGATGAGCGGGTCGCTCGACGTCTCTTCTCCGCGCCGGTAGCGCACGAATCTCGGATATTCCGCGCCGGTTTCGTAGGAAACACCGTAGGAAAAATCGCCGTCCGGCGCGGGAACCGACGAATCGTCTTCCTTGATGCGTCCGCGCATCTCCGCCATCAGCGTTTCGCGCAGGTCTTTCGTGTCGCCCATCACCGCTTCGGCATAGGCGTTTTCCGCCTCCAGGTGCTTGCGGATGGCTGGATCGAGAACGGTCGTATCCTTGAAGACATCCTGCCAGTTCGGCGCCCTCAGCCAGGCATATTCATCCGATCTTTCAATACCATGGCGCGTATCGCGCTCGATCAGGCGTTCGGCCTCGGGTGGGCTGGGAAGGTCAACGGGCATTCAACTCGCTCGGGATTGGGAGGCGTCTTGAAGTCGACAGCGCGACCGCGCCGCCGAGGGTATGAAGGCTTCCACGATAGCCGATTGGGCGGCGCGTGCAAAACGACGGCCAGTTCGCCACCTACCATTTCGTGACCAGATGTTACCGCAACGGGCGTGGAGAACGCGGTTTCGCGGCCGCAACGGCTTGCCCCGAGCGAACACGGTTTCTATGAAGTAGGGACCGATGTGTTCGGAGAGCCGAACGTGAGACGCGAGAGGGGATAAGGCGCTGATGGACGAATTGAACGGCTTCGTCTCCGAGTTCGGCTATGTCGCGCTTATACTGCCATTCCTCGCGGCGGCCCTCGCGCCTCTTCTCACCTCCGTTCTGAAATCACATTCAACCTGGCTTCTCGCCCTCGCGCCGGCTGCGGCCTTCATGATTTTCCTGCGCGGCGTCTTCGAGGTTGCCCAGGGCACGGTGTATCGCTGGGGCTTTGAGTGGATTCCCTCCTTCGACGTCGCGTTCTCCTTCCGGCTCGACGGGCTTTCGATGGTCTTCGCCCTGTTGATCACCGGAATCGGCACGCTGATCATCCTTTATGCCGGCGGTTACATGAAGGGGCACAAGGATCAGGGCCGCTTCTACTCGTTCATGCTCATGTTCATGGGCTCGATGCTGGGGCTCGTCGTCGCCGATGATCTCATCACGCTCTTCGTTTTCTGGGAGCTGACCTCGATCACGTCCTTCCTTCTGATCGGCTTCGATCACACCCGCGAGCGGGCGCGGCGCGGTGCGATCCAGGCGCTGGTCATTACCGGCGGCGGCGGATTGGTCCTCCTCGCGGGCGTCATCGTCATTCGCGAACTCTTTGGTCTGACATCGCTCACCGCGATCCTCGAAGCCGGCGACGTCCTGCGCGACAGTCCCTATTACTGGGTCGTTCTGGTCCTGGTGCTCGGCGGCGCCTTCACGAAATCGGCGCAGATGCCGTTCCATGTCTGGCTGCCGAACGCGATGGAAGCGCCGACGCCCGTCTCGGCCTATCTGCATTCGGCGACCATGGTGAAAGCCGGCGTCTACCTGCTCCTGAGGCTACATCCCGCGCTGGGCGAGACCACGCTCTGGATGACGATCCTGCCGGCATTCGGTGCCGTGACCCTTGTGGTCGGGGCTCTGCTCGCCCTGCGAGCAACGGACATCAAGATCACGCTCGCCTATACGACGCTCGCCTCCCTCGGTCTTCTCGTCATGATGATCGGGGTGTCGTCGGAGACGGCGATCGGGGCGGCGGTCCTCTATCTGATTGCCCATTCCTTCTTCAAGGGCGGGCTCTTCATGGTGGCGGGGTCGGTCGACCACAGCGCCCACACCCGCGAGATCCACCGGCTCGGCGGCCTTGCCAGACCCATGCCGCTGACCTTCATCGCCGCTCTCCTCTGCGCGCTGTCCATGGGTGGTCTGACGCCTTTCATCGGCTTCCTCGCCAAGGAGGAGATCTATTACGCGCTCGGATACGCGGACGCCTATCACATCGCCATTCTCGTTGCGGCGATTGCCGGAAATGCGCTGATGTTCGCGGCCGCGTTCATCGTCGGGCTGCAGCCCTTCATCGGCGCCAAGCCTGCCCATATCGATCATCCGCATGAGAGCGGCTTCAGGGTCTGGTTCGGACCTCTGGTTCTCGGCGTCATGTCCTGTGTGGGCGCGATCTATTACGGCGTCTATCACGAGTTGTTCTCGATCCCGATGGCGAGCGCGTCCTACGGCGCGCCGGTCGATATCGATATCAGCTGGATACCCCATCTCAACCTTGCCTTCGCACTGTCCTGCATCACCATCGCTCTCGGCGTCGTCATCTATCTTGTGTCCTCACGGTTCCGGGCGATCCTCGCCAGCCTCCTTGCGGCTATCGGATGGGGGCCCGACTACGGCTTCGACCAGCTGATGCGCGGCCTGGTTCGGTTCTCGTGCTTCGTGACGCGGATCGTTCAGCCGGGACGGCTCGACTATTACATGACGTCCACCGTGTTCGTGGTGACCGTCGCCCTGTTCGCGTCCATGTGGTGGGCCGGTGGCTTCCCGGAGATGCCGGACTATCCAGAGGGCATTCTTCTCCTCGAATACATCGCCCTGGCGCTGGTTCTGATCGGCATCGTCGCGGTGGTCCTCGCGAAGAACCGCCTGACCGCGATCGTCTCGCTCGGCATCCAGGGCTTTGCGGTGGCGCTGATCTTCATGCTTCAGGGCGCTCCGGATCTCGCCTACACCCAGTTCATGGTGGAGACCCTTTCGGTGGTCATCCTCGCGCTCGTGATGACACGCCTGAAGCTCTCGCCGACCGATCACCGGCCGCTCTCCCAGAAGCTGCCCGATGCCTCGCTTGCCGTTCTCGTCGGCGCGGCCTTCGGCCTGTTCCTTCTCAAGGTGATTCAGACGCCCTTCGACGACTCTCTGTCGAAATTTTTCGAGACGTACAGCTATTCGATCGCCCACGGCAAAAACATCGTGAACGTCATTCTCGTCGACTTCCGCGGCATCGATACGATGGGTGAGATCGGCGTCGTCATGGTCACCGGTCTTGCTGTCCTCGCTCTCATCCGCATCCGGGTCGGCCGGATCGGCAAACGCCAACCCGATCCGTTGGAGCAGACGCCATGAGAACGATCATTCTGCGCTTCACGGCGCCGTATCTGACGGCGCTGATGGCTCTCTTTTCGATTTTTGTTCTCCTGCGCGGGCATAACGAACCGGGCGGCGGGTTCATCGGGGGGCTCATCGCGGCATCGGCCTTTGCGATCTACGGTATTGCAAGCGGGGTCGCGCCGGTTCGTCGCGCGATGGTTTTCCATCCCGTCGCGATCGCGGGGGCGGGCCTTATGCTGGCCGTGCTGTCCGGTCTGCCGTCGGTTTTCACCGGCCATGAATTCCTCACGGGCGTATGGGCCTTCCCGACCTTCCTCGGAACTGAGATCGCACTGTCTTCGGTTCTGTTCTTCGATATCGGGGTTTATCTCGTCGTGGTCGGCACGATTTCGTCGATCGCGCTCGCACTTGAAGAAAGGGAGTCCGACTGATGGAGGTCGCGCTTACCCTCGTCGTCGCCGCACTTTACGGCGTCTCGTTCTATCTCCTGATGTCGAAACACATCATCCGGATGCTGCTGGGTGTCGTTCTTCTCTCGAATGCGGTCAATCTGTCGATCTTCGTCAACGGACGACTGACGACGATGGCGCCGCCGCTGATCCCCAACGGCGTCGACGTTCCAGTCGATCCAATCTCCAACCCGCTGCCACAGGCTCTCGTTCTGACGGCCATCGTGATCGCGTTCTCGTTCTTCGCGTTCCTGCTCGTCCTGTCCTACCGCGCCTATCAGCAGCTCGACACCGACGACACCGACGAGATGCGCGTCGCCGAACCTGAGGGGGAGGGGCTTCCGCCCCTTGGATACTGAGCCTATGGCCACGCAAGACCTTGCAGCGCTCAAAGCGGAGGCGATGACACAGGTGCCGGTCGAGGCGGTGGATTATCTCACCGTTTCGCCGCTGGTCATCTGCTTCCTCTTCGGAGCCGCGATGCTGATGATGCGCAAGCGCGTCGATCTGCACCCCTTTGTCGCCATTCCGGGGCTCGTCCTGCTTCTCGCCGCCGATATCGGCCTGTTGTGGCGGGTCTATTCAGAGGGCACCGTGACGATGATGATGGGCGGATGGCTGCCGCCCTTCGGCATCGCCTTCACCGTCGATCTCATGGGGGCTCTGTTCCTTGCCGCCTCCGGCGTGGTGGCTTTCGCCTGCGGCATCTACGCTTCGGCGAGCGTCGATCGGATCGAACGGCGCTATGGCTTCTTCCCGTTCCTGTTCATGATGATGGGTGGTGTTTCGGGCGCCTTTTTGACCGGTGACATCTTCAATCTCTACGTCTGGTTCGAAGTGCTGCTAATTGGCTCGTTCGGTCTGATGGTTCTCGGATCGCGGGACGAACAGCTGGACGGCGCGACGAAGTACTGCTTCCTCAATCTCGTCGGCACCACCTTCTTCCTCATCGCGACGGGCTACCTCTACGGCCTGTTCGGCACGCTCAACATGGCCGATATCGCCCGCAAGGCGGCCGTGATGGAAAACACCGCGCCGCTCTTCACTCTGGTCGCCCTTTATTTCGTGTCCTTCGCGATGAAGGCGGCGGCCTTTCCGCTCAACAGCTGGTTGCCGGCCTCCTACCATACGCCCCGTTTCGTCACTTCCGCGCTGTTCGCCGGCCTCCTCACAAAGGTCGGCATCTACGCGGCGATCCGGGTCATGCTGATGCTGTTCCCGCCTGAGCGGGCCGAACTTTCCTCGGTCATTGCATGGGTCGCAGCGCTGACGATGTTGGTCGGCGGCTTCGGTGCCCTTGCCCAAAGCGATCTTCGCCGGCTTCTCAACTACATGGTCATCGCAGGCATCGGAACAATTCTCGTCGGCCTCTCGCTGCCCGATCTCGCAGCCGATGCGACAAGCGGCCCCCTGACGGTGGGCATGTCAGGCGCGATCTACTATGCGCTGCATTCGATCGTGGTGATGACGGCACTCTATCTTGCCGCCGGCGTCGCGGCCCATCTCACGAATACGTCGTCGCTGCATCATATGGGCGGCCTTTGGCGTCACAATCCGCTGTTCGCAGCAATTGTCCTGATGCTGCTCTTCGCCGTGTCCGGCCTCCCGCCGTTCTCGGGCTTCTGGCCGAAGGTCTTCCTGGTCCGCGCGTCGATCGGCGCCGACATGCCATGGCTCGCGGCCACGGTCCTCTTCTCGGGCTTTCTCCTGACGATCGCCAGCGCACGGGTGTTCGCGCTCGGCTTCTGGCGCTCGCTGCCCGCGGCCGTGGAGGCTGACAGCGAGGCCGAACGAACACGCATCGTCAAGGAGCATTTCACGGCGGCAGGCCCCGACAAGGCCTTCTCGCTCGTGCCGCTCCTGATGCTGACGGCCTTCGTCGTCGCTGCGGGGGTCTGGCCCGAATGGCTGCTCTCGATGACGGACACGGCCGCGACCGGCGTGATCGATCCGAGCCAGTATATCGATTCCGTCTTCGGGGGACGTCCATGATCCTCTATCTGATCAATCTCATCCTTTCGCTGATTTGGGTCGTCATCACCGGCTCTTTCACGATTCTGAACCTGATCTTCGGGTTCGTGCTCGGCGCGCTCGCGCTTTTCCTGATCCGCAATCAGGTCGGCGGGTCGGGCTACATGCAGCGGGGCTGGCTCATCTTGAAGCTCGTCCTGTTTTTCCTGCTCGAGCTGCTGAAGTCGGCCTGGCGGGTCGGCACGCTGGTTCTTTATCCGAAGATGGATCTGAAGCCCGGCATTTTCGCCTATCACCTGAGAGCCACCACCGATTTCGAGATTACGCTTCTGGCCAATATGATCACGCTCACGCCCGGAACCCTGTCGGTCGACGTCTCGGAAGACCGCTCGACGCTTTATGTCCACGCGCTCGATTGCTCCGATCCGCAGGCCGCGCGTGCAGACATCGCGAACGGTTTCGAGCGCATGATACTGGAGGCGTTTCGATGAGCTTTGCCGACTATGCCGAACGTTTCTACGAGCTCGTCATCCTCGTCAGCCAGATCCTGCTGGGCCTTGCCTTTCTGCTCGTCGTCTTCAGGATCGTGCGCGGCCCCACGCTTCCCGACCGGGTTCTGGGTCTCGACATGCTGACCTCGGTCTCTATCGCGTTCATCGCGCTGGTGGGCATTGAAACCGGCTACACCCTGTATGTAGATGTCGCGATCGCGCTCGGTCTCGTCGGGTTCCTTGCGACAGTGGCGTTTGCGCGGTTCATTCTGGCCCGTGGACAGACAGAGGAGGAAGTCCTCGAGCAATTGCCATTCAAGGACCCACAGTCTGACCGGATCGCGGCGGCGCGAAAGGACACCGGATCATGATGAGCCCTTTTCTGCAAATCTTCGATGCGTTGCTGATCCTTGCGGGGGCGATGTTCGTCTTTCTGGCTTCGCTCGGCCTCGTCAGGCTGCCAGACCTTTACACGCGCATGCACTCGGCCTCAAAAGCCGGGGCGGTCGGCGCCGGTTTTTTGCTTCTGTCTCTAGCGTTTCATGCGGAATCGACAGCGGAAGCGCTTCGTGCAGTTGCGGCCATCTTCTTCTTCCTTTTGACGGCGCCGATCGCCGCGCATCTTCTTGCCAAGGCGTCCTATACGGTCGGCTATCATCTCTGGCCCGGCTCGGTGCTCGACGAGATGTCGAAAGTCGCCCCGAAGTCGGGCGAGAGCATCGCCGACGGCCGGCCCCGGGAGGAGTTCTTCACCGGCAAGGCGCTGGAGCCGGCCTGGCGTCGTGACAAGCGGTCGGCGCCGCCGAAATGGAGCGATCTCAGAAAGAAGTGAGACGCGCTGTGCCAGCTTTCATACAATTTCTGGCCGCGCTGGTGGGCGCGAGCGGGGTGGGTTTTGCCGCCTACGCCTCCCACGGGACGGTGGATCAGGGCCTGGCTATCCCGGCCGCGGGCATTCTTCTTGCCCATGCGCCGGTGCTTCTGGCGCTCTCGATCATGGCGGATCGCTCTTTGCGGCTGATCGGTCCGATCGCGCTGCTGATGACCATCGGCCTCGCCTGCTTTTCCGGTGATCTCGCATCCCGCATCTGGCTTGGCGATCGTCTCTTTCAGGGTGCCGCACCGCTGGGTGGTGGTCTGATTATCGTCGCCTGGCTGCTTCTGGCCCTCGAAGCCGTGCTGTCCGGATTGTTCGGAAGCGGCAAGCGCCAGCACCACTGACGGCAAACGCAATCACCGCAGCGAGGACCCGCAACATGTCTTTCGGATTCAGCGACAGCCTCTTTCAGGGAAAGACTATCGTCGTGACCGGTGCGGGGCGAGGGATCGGTGCGGCGGTCGCGGCATCGTTTCTGGCCTGCGGCGCAAGGGTGATCGTTCATGCGGGACGCAGCCTCGACCATGCCGAAACGGATCTTCTCAGGCGCGTATCGGCGACTGAACGAGACCGGCTTTTTCTTCTGACGGCGGACCTCTCCGAACCGGGATCGGGGACGGAGCTTGCGGCGAAAATCGCCGCCGAGGCGAACGGAGCCGTGCACGCACTCGTCAACAATGCCGGTACCATGGAAGGGCGCTTCAAGGCGGAGACCGTGACCCGAGACGAATTCGACCGGGTCGTCGATCTCAATGTGCGCTCGGTGGTTGAACTCACCACGGCACTTCTCGATCCGCTCAAACAGGCTCGAGGCGCTGCAATCGTCAACACGTCGTCGATCTCGGCGACGGTGGGCGGCTCGCCCGGCTCCTCGCTCTATTCGGCGTCCAAGGCCTTCATCTCTACCTGGACGCGGGCGCTCGCGCGGGAGCTTGCGCCCGATCAAATCAGGGTCAACGCCGTTTCACCCGGTACGATCATGACGGATTTTCACCGGCGCTACTCGTCGGAAGAAAAACTGCAAAAGACCGCAGCAGCCATCCCCCTCGCGCGGCTCGGCGAGGCTGACGATTGCGCGCCGGCCTATCTCTTCCTGAGCGCTCCGGAACTCTCGGGTTATGTGACTGGCCAGATCATTGAGGTGAACGGCGGACAATTCATGGGCTGAATGCGGCAGGAGCACCCGGCCGGCAAGCTGGGCGACTTTTTGCACAGCACCATGCGGACAGACGAAGAAGAGCGGACTGTCGACTCCGATCCAAGGTATTGCGTTCTATTGAGCCGCTTCCGTCAGTGGGGCTTCATCCATTCTTCCGTCGGTCACAATCATGGGCGGCTCGGCGCGAAAATGCAGATAGCCCGGATCGAATTCCGCAATTTCCGCAAGACCTTCCCAGTCCTTGATCGTCAGCCAGAAGCGATCGCGCGTGATGAGCCCTTTTTGCTTCAGGGTCTGAAGGGTGCGGTTCACGGTCACGACTGTCAGGCCGAGCGCATCGGCCAGTTCGTTCTGCGTCAGGGGAAGATGGTATTTCTTGCCGTCCACCAGCCCCATGGCGTGCATCCGCATCATCAGTTCGCACAGGAGATGCGCGGTTCGCTGGATGCCCGACATCCGTCCGAGCGCCACAATCCACTGCCGGAAGATGGAGCCGTCGATCAGCGTCTCGCGCCAGAGTGCGGATGCGATATTCGGACGGTCCATGCAAAGGTTCCAGATCGCATCGTGGGGAATGAGCCCGATATCGCTGCGCACGGTCGCTGCGAGACTGTGGTCGAGTGAATTGAATTTCAGGCTGTGCAGATCCGGAATGTCACCTGAGACGTGGAAGGCGATGATCTGCCGTTTTCCGCAGCGCAGGGTACGATAACGATGGGTGAGACCATCGACCAGGAGGCAACAATGCCTGATCTCCTGCCCGTGTGATGCAATGTCAGCTCCCGCCTGGACTGTCTTCGCAATGAGAGGCAGCGCGCGAAGTGCTGCACGGTCGTCGTCGTCCAAGATCGCGACGAGATCGAGCCGTTTGATCAATGCTCGGTCGAGTGCAGTCATTCCGCTTTCCAAACTTCTTCAGACAACCTGGCTGATAGCGGCCGAAGGGGATGCCAAGATCGATCCACTCCATCGACCTCGCTCACTTTGCCGTGGGTAGTTTCACGCGCCATTCTTGAATGAGAAAACCCCAAAAGACAATGTTCGCATTCGCACGCTTGCCAATGGGGAAGCATACGATATTGAAACCTTTGAAGAAACGGTGCCACTTCGAATTTAAGCTGGCGGCCTTACATTTGATCACCGCTGTTATGATCCGCTCTCATGGCAGCGATATTCAGATACTTGAAAAGAACTTGACGGGTCGCTTGCCCATCATCGATGCGGTTCAGGCGTATACTCAAGAACCGACCGGACCGCGCGCCCTCGCGGCACTTTCGGTTGATACGGTCGCGTGGTTTCAATGTCTTTCCTGCGATGTGCATCAAGCTCAAGCCCCGTGAAATTGGGAGAGCTTTGCTTCTGCTAGAGCGACCCAGTAGCTTGCTCCATAAACAAGAGCATCGTCTGAGAAGTCATACTTGGCGCTATGAAGACCGGCGCTGTCACCATTGCCGACGAAGATATAGGCGCCCGGTTTCTCTTCAAGCATGTAAGCGAAATCTTCGCCTGCCATCAGCGGCTTGGTGTTCGCCTCAACCTGTGACGCGCCGACGATGTCGGAGGCGATTTCAGCGCAGAACGCCGCTTCTTCGGCGTCGTTGACGGTTGGCGGATAGCTGCTGCGCCATTCGACCTCAGCGCTCGCATCGAAGCCTGTGGCGATGCTTTCCGACAGCGCGCGGATGCGCTCCTCGGCATAGCCCCTCAGTTCCGGCAGGAGGCAACGGACAGTGCCGGAAAAGACGGCCTCGTCCGGGATCACGTTGTGAGCGTAGCCTGCATGAAATTCCGTCACCGACACCACCATGCTGCGCAAGGGATCGAGATTGCGCGACACGATCGACTGAAGGCCCTGGACGATGGCGCTCGCGGCGACGATCGGGTCGACCGTTCCGTGGGGGAGGGCCGCATGACCGCCGCGTCCGTGAACCTTGACCTTGAAGATGTCGACCGCGGCCATGATGGGCCCCGGACACATGGCAAACTGGCCGATGGGCAGACCGGGCAGATTGTGCATTCCGTAGATGCGCGACATCGGAAACCGGCTGAAGAGGCCGTCCTTGATCATGGCCTCGCCGCCGGCGCCGCCTTCTTCCGCAGGCTGGAAAACGACGGCGACCGTCCCGTCGAAGTGTCGTGTCTCGCAAAGGCTTCGCGCCGCTGCGAGAAGCATCGTCATGTGCCCGTCGTGGCCGCAGGCATGCATCAGGCCCGGCCGCTCTGAGGCATATCCGACGCCGGATTCCTCCATGACGGGAAGCGCATCCATATCTGCCCTGAGGCCGATCATGGGGCCACCTGAGCCGTTCCGGCCGTGAATCAGGCCGACAATCCCGGTTTGCCCGATCCCGGTTTCCACGACATCGCAGCCGAAAGAGGTCAGCTTTTCGCCGATGAAGGCCGCCGTATCGTGGACATCGTAAAGGAGTTCGGGGTTTCGATGCAGGTGTCTGCGCCATTCGAAAAACTCGGGAGCGCTATCGGCGATGCGGTTATTGACGGGCATGGAGCCTCGAATTCGCTGAGCTGTCTTAAAGGTGTGGGAAGGGTGATATGTGAACCTTTCCGCAATGTCTTCCGATCTGTGCCATTCTTGCGTCACATGGGTAGATTACTACCCAGTGATCACAGATAATGGATATGTGTGGCTCTCGCGCAAGTGTCGCTTGGAGCTGGCCCGGACGACGGGCTGATACGCAATGAGGTTTTCGGTTGAACGCATCGCTCTTTTCAGCATCGAGGACGCTTCTCGCAGCTCTTCTGGCCGCGAGCCTGATCACCTTTGGCGGAACGGCGCGGACCTTTGCCCAGGCGGACGACGAGGAGATCTCGGCCGAGGCTGGGGAAACGGCGGACAAGGCCGAAGATGCAAAGCCTGAGGACGCAAAGACGTCGATCGCGTCCATCGTCGTCGATCTGAAGACAGGAAAGGTCCTGTCCCAGACGAACGCGACCGAGCGGCGTTATCCGGCGTCCACCACAAAGCTGATGACGGCCTATCTCGCCCTGAAGGCGGTCAAGGTCGGCTCGATTGGTTGGGACACGCCGGTCGTCATGACCCGTCAGGCCGCCAACGAGGCGCCGTCGAAGCTCGGCATTCCGCCGGGCTCTGTCATGCGTCTCGACGAAGCGGTCCGTGCGATGCTTGTCAAATCGGCGAACGATGTCGCGACGGCCGTCGGCCAGACCCTTGGCCACGGATCGAATGAAACCTTCGTCGCGATGATGAACCGCACGGCCGGTCTCATCGGGATGCGCGATACGCAGTTCGTCAATGCCCATGGCCTGCCGGGCGAAGGGCAGCATTCGAGCGCGAAGGATCTGGCAATCCTCGCGATGACGATTCGCCAGGAATTCCCAGAATACAAGGACTGGTTCGGCACGGAGGCCATCGTCTTCAACGGCAAGCTGATGAAGAACGGAAACAAGCTGCTCGGCCGCTTCGACGGCGCAGAGGGCATGAAAACCGGTTATATCTGTGCCGGTGGCTTCAATCTCGTTTCTGCCGTGACCCGCGACGATCGCACATTGATCGCAGTCGTTCTCGGCGCGAATGGCACGATCGAGCGCGAGACCCTGTCCGCCGAGCTCTACGATGCCGCCTTCAAGGCCGATCCGGACGGGGACTACAAAACGGTGAAGGACCTGCCCATCGTTGGCGATGAAACGGAAACGCTGGATGTCTCCGGCTATATCTGTTCGCGCGAGGGACGCACGGCGCGCGCCAACGACCGGGTTGCCGATCGCAAGGACAAGGCCACGGTCTACGGCTCCAAGCTGTTGCATGACATGGGCCGCTCGCCGAAGGCGATCCGTGTCTCGCTGGGGGGCGCCGCCGCCGGAGAGCACTTCGCGGCGAACATTTCCCTCATCGAGAATTATGGCATTCCGCTTCCGAAATTCCGTCCGGCACAGCCTCAGGATGCCCAGAACCTTCTTGCTGCCGCGGTGCTGCGAGAGAGCGTGGACGAGCCGGGTAACGAGGTGGAGGCCGGCGATCGCACCGATCCGGCAGACACGGCCGATAATGACAACGTTGCGGCTGCGGCCCCGATCGATGGCGAACCGGCACCGGACATGCCAGTTCCGCAATTTGCTTCGCGCTGAGCCGGGACTTCCCTTCAGCCGGGATAGGGCCGGGGCATCGGTCCCGGTACCGGAATCAGGCCTGAGCGCTTGCCCGGATCAGCCGGCACGCCCATCTCTCGCCCATGACCAAACCAAGACGCCCTTCGCGTGAAAGCCGCGCGCCTATTCGCCTGACGCTTCTCACCGGCTTTCTCGGCGCAGGAAAGACGACGGTTCTCAACCGTCTGCTCTCCGAGCCGTCGGTGACCGACACGGCGGTCGTCGTCAACGAATTCGGCGAGGTCGGTATCGATCAGATGCTTGTCGAAGCGGAAGTCAGCGATGGGCTGATCGAGCTGTCGGACGGGTGTCTGTGCTGTTCGGTTCGCGGCGAACTGGTCGAGACGCTGGAGCGGCTTGCCCTGCGCACGAAAGACGGGCGCCCTCTCTCCCGCGTCATCGTCGAGACGACCGGACTGGCCGATCCGACGCCGATCCTTGCCGCGATCATGACCCATCCGGTTCTCGCCAGCGCCTATGCACTCGATGCCGTCATATGCGTTGTCGACGCGGTGAACGGGGAGGCGAACCTGTTCGAACAGGTGGAGGCGGCGCGGCAGATCGCGGTTGCCGATCGCATCCTTCTCTCGAAGTCGGACCTCGTCCCCGGTGGTGGCGCGGAGCTTGGCGGTGCGATCCGTGCCGTCAACGCCCATGCCGATATCCTCGCCCTCAATGAGGCTGATACGCTCGCCGATCGCATTCTCGATTGCGGCCTGTCGAAAATGGACGGAACCCTTGGTGACCCGGCTGAATGGCTCGGCCGCGATCATGCGGGTGAGGCGGATCACGAGCACCACCACAACCATCATCGGCATGGGAGCGTCCGCTCGATGGCGCTCGTCCATGATGCACCGATCCCGCAACAGGCGGTCTTCGCGTTTCTCGAAATGCTCGGCAGTTTCGAGGGCGGCAAGATCCTGCGGATGAAGGGCGTCGTTCTGACCACCGAGCATCTGGACCAGCCGCTGGTCCTTCATGGCGTTCGCGGCTATCTCCATCCGCCGGCGCGGCTTCCTTCCTGGCGTGAGGGCGCGCGGCGCCAGTCGCGCCTCGTCATCATCGGCGATCATCTGAACGAGGACCGTGTCCGCGATCTTTTCGCAGCCTTCACGGGCGGTGTCAGGGCCGACGCGCCGGATCGCACCGCGATCGAGGATAATCCGCTGGCAGTGCCTGGAATGAGCTTCAGCTGAGGTCGTCGGTGAATGCTGTCTCAGGTCCGGCTTCGACGATGAACCAGAGCGTTTCGCCCTCGCGGCCGCTGTCGATCAGGCGGTGCCGGGAGCCGGCGACGAAATGCGGCAGATCGATTGCCGCCATCGGATCGTCCGCCGTGATTTTCAGCTTTTCGCGGGCAGCCGCGTCGTTCAACGCCTTGCGTGCCTTCAGGGTCGGCAGCGGGCATTTGAGCCCTTTTAGATCGAGGTGTCGCATGGCCCGGGTTTATGCCATTTCGTCTTTTTCGCAACGTCACAGCATCTATATCGGGGCTGAGACCCGAACCTGAGACTTGAAGGGAAACATCGTTCGATGAGCACATACGCGGTGGCGCCGGATACGATCGTCGAATTCTGGTGGAATGCAGGGCCGGAAAAATGGTTCTCGAAGGACGAGACCTTCGACGAGACCATCAGCAATCGGTTTCTGGACATCTACGAGCAGGCAGCTTCGGGACGCCTCGATGCCTGGACGGAAGAGCCCGTCGGCGCGCTTGCTCTCGTCATCCTGCTGGACCAGTTTCCGCGCAACATGTTTCGCGGTACGCCGCGCGCCTATGAAACCGACGAGCGGGCCAAGGAGATCGGCCTGATGGCGCTCGAGCGGGGCGATCACGAGACCGTTTCGGAAGAGATCAATCAGTTTTTCGCGATTCCGCTGATGCATTCGGAAAAGCTCGAGGATCAGGATGCGTGCATCGCGTGGATGAAACGCGTCGGCACAGATGAGAACGTCGAGTATGCCCAGCACCACCGCGATATCATCGCGCGTTTCGGACGCTTTCCCCATCGCAACGCGATCCTCGGCCGCGAAAGCACCGAGGAGGAAATGCAATATCTGGAAGAGGGCGGGTTTACGGGTTAACCCCCGCCGCTGCGGAATGCCGAAACTGTCGCATGACGGGGTGTCGGCGAAATTTTAAGGCTTCGGTGCGCATTTTCGACAGATCCGAATTTGTGTTTGCCCAGACCGAGGCCCGAGCCGTATGTCCGCCACCCACCTTGCGACCGGGAAAAGACTTGCAGAACAGCCTGCCGATCTTCAAAGCGGGATCCGGCCGAAGCCCAAGGTGGAGGTGCAGGCCGGGGCAGCTTGGCCGGGCCGAAGCATCTCTATCTATGAGCCGAGGCATGCGTTCAGTCTCATCGATGAGCTGATCCATCTGTCCGAGCGCTCGATCGAACGCAATATCTTCTTCGATCCGCGCTTTCTTGTGCCGGCCATGCCGCGCCTCGAGGATCGTCGTGTCCGCCTTCTCGTCATCCGGGACGAGACCGGGAACCGCAGCCGGCTTCGCCTGCTTCTGCCGTTCTCGATCGAACGGATCGGTCGCTTCGCGCACAGGCAGGCCATGCGTGTCTGGAGCCACCCCTTCGGTCCGCTTGGTACTCTGCCGCTCGATGGCGACGATCCGGTTGGAACGCTGAAGAGCCTCGTCACCATGCTGCAGGGGAGCGATCTCGACTATCCGGATGTTCTGATCCTGCCCGACCTGCGCATAGAGGGCGGCATGGCGGCGGCTGTTCAGCAGTGCGCGGAAGAGATGAAGCTGCCGATCAAGGTGATCAACCGGTTCTCCCGCGCGGCGATGACGCGCGCGGGCGCCAGCCGGCACATGATCCCGACACACCTTTCCGGCAAGCGAATGCGAGAATTGAAGCGCGGCCGGCGCTGGTTGGAACGTCTTGGCCGGGTGAATGTCGAGATTGCACGTGATCCGACGGCGTTTCGCATCGCGCTCGAAGACTTTCTCATTCTCGAAGCCTCAGGCTGGAAGGGCAGGGCGCGAAGCGCGTTGACCAGCGATCGCTATCGGGCCGCCTTTGCCCGTGAGGCTCTCAACGCACTCGCCGAAAAGGATCGGGCGCGGATCTTCACCCTGCGGCTCGACGGGGAGGCGATTGCAAGCATCGTGATGCTGGTCGATGGCGGGAACGCCTATTCTTGGAAGAGCGCCTATGACGAGCGCTATGCCAAGGCTTCGCCCGGCCAGCAGATCATGGCCGAGGCAACGCGAAGCCTGCTTGCCGATCCTACGATCAAGCGTGCCGATTCCTGCGCCCAGCCCGACCATTTCGTGATGAACAGATTCTGGCGCGACCGTATCGAGATCGGCACGATCGTCCTCGGTCTGAAGCCGGGGATTGACCACGAGGTCGAATCCGTCGCGCGTTCGATCGCAAAATCGAAGCGGACGGCGAACAGGGTCCGGCTCATGCGTGAGGCAATCATGTCAGCGCTTGGCCGATAGGGATCGTCGCAGCTTTTATTTTCTGCTGAATGGGAGCGAAGTCCGGCCTTTGTCGTTCATGAGAAGTCCCCATCAGATAGATCTTGGCCTCATGAAACTTATCGCGACGACCTCCGCCCTCATCCTTCTTGCCGGCAGCGCCTATGCGCAGGATGCCGCAACGAGCGGTCAGGAAACCAACCCGGCGCAGACCACGACGGGACAAGCTTCCACAGAACAGTCCACCGGACAGGCGGATGCGCAAAAATCTCAGCCGGCGGGCGATGGTCAGTCGTCGGCAAACTCCCAGATCCTCGTACCGATTGAGAACGATGAAACGCCGGTGCCGACCCTCAATCTCATGGCTGGTCAGGTCGACGACATGAAAGTCATCGGAGCGGACGGCAAGGAAATCGGAGAAGTCTCCGACGTGCTCGGCGATCAGAATGGGGTCCCGAAGGCCGTCGCCGTCGAGGTCGGCGGATTTCTCGGGATGGGCGAAAAGCGGATCGTTCTGATGCTCGATCGTCTCTCCCTCGATGTCGGTCGCCTGCGCACCAGCCTCACCTCCAGCGACATCAACGATCTCCCGGAGTTTTCGGGCTGACAGGAGCGACCGGCTCCTTCCGCGGGACTTTTTACGAAGGCCTTGATGGCGCGCGAGCAGTTTCGATACGTGTTTTGTGAAGCGATCAGGCGGGGCTTGCCTGATCGCTTCGCTGTTTCATCGAAAGGTCCACTGGTCATGGCTCTTTTGCTTTGGTGAGCTGGATGTATGTGTAATAATTCAATAAAATTCGCGCTTTAACGTCGTTTCAACTATCTTGTTGCAAGTTGTCGATCGAGTTGCGAGACCCTAAGCTGAGGCCGGACGTTCCGAATTCGTGAGCGTCTCGTCGCCGTCTTGCAGATTGGGGGTTCGTCCCGATGTATTTCAGGGTATTCGATTGCTGGCGCTTCATTGCTGCCATGCTGGTCATGACCTACCACTTCCTGTTCTGGGGACCGGCCGGGTCTGAAATCGCGATCGGGTATCTCTATCGGCTACTCCCGCTGCTCGACATGTTCTTCATGATCTCGGGCTTCTTCATCACCAGCCGGTATGCGAGCCGTCTCAATTCCCTGGCCGATTACGGATCGTTTCTCAGACGCCGCTTTGCTCGGCTCTACCCGCTGCATCTCCTGACGATGCTGTTTTTTCTTTTTGCAGCGATTTACGCGTGGTCCGTCGGCGCTGAAAACTATCCTTGGGAGGTCGATCTTGACACGATCCCCTATCACCTCCTCGGCCTTCATGCCTTGGGATTCACGTCCGAGCTCTCACTCAATTACGTTTCCTGGTCGGTCAGCGCGGAACTGTTCTCCTACGCGATGTTCCCGGTCATCGTGATCGCTTTGCGGTGCCGCGGCATTCTCGGTCTGTCGATCGCGATCGTCGCTTATCTCGTAGCGCTCGAAATCGCGTCTGCCATGGACGTTTTCCCGAGCGGTCACTGGACAACGGCCGATACGTTCGGGGCCTATCGTGCCTTTTGCGACTTCATGATCGGGGGTCTTCTGGCGCGGATCGTCGGGACGGGAACAATTCAGCTCCGCTCCCCGCTCCCCGGTCTCCTGCTCATGGGGCTTGCCGTGATGGCCATGCTGATGCAGCAGCCATGGTTCGTCGTCTTCGCCTTTCTCATCCTGTCGCTTCTGGCAAGCGCTTTGGCCGAAACCCAGAATCCCCGGTCCACGGAAGTCGTCAATTTCGCGATGCCGCTCACTGCGGCTGCCTTCGGCATCTATATCTGGCACCCGGTTCTCGAATTTATCTTTCTTCGCGCCCTCTGGGATCGCTGGCTGGAGCCCATGGGCTGGATCAACTTCTACGCTTTCATGATTATCCCGATGAGCGCGACCGTCATCGTCGCCGTGACATCCTTCCGCCTCCTGGAACCCGCCATGGCGAAGGTGATCGTCGGTCCGAGACCCGCCGGTAACCCGCGCACCGGGGCGATGCAGGCCTCCTGAGCGAGCGGGGCTGTCAGTCTCCGGCTTGCTCCGTCAAAGTCTTCACGCAACGAAACCGTGGGGAAATTCCGTGCGATCGTGAGATTCGCTCTCCATCCCCGGTATGAAATCCCAAGACCCTGTGGTAACGGCGCCGCAACGTTCCTACATCGGGCTCCAATCCGGTCGATTGAAGTCGAAATCCGAGGCGAGGCGGAGAAAACGCGACTGTCAGCTGCCCGGCGCGGTGTAAAAGCAATCGTGTGAAGGCCCGATGTTTGAAACGTCGGGCTGAATGTCCTTGAAGGACGGATGATTACGGTGAGGCGACATCCGGTCGACGGACCGGACAGGATGCTCCCGGGCAGTCCGTCGAAGCAGTTTGGAAGTGTGAATGAAGGCCGATTACTACGAAACGCTCGGCGTGTCCCGCGATGTCGACGAAAAGGGGCTGAAGAGCGCATTTCGAAAGCTCGCCATGCAATATCACCCCGACCGCAATCCTGGCGATGCCGAGGCCGAGGCGCGGTTCAAGGAGCTGGGCGAAGCATACGAAGTGCTGAAGGATCCGCAGAAGCGATCGGCTTACGACCGCTTCGGCCATGCCGCGTTCCAGAACGGCGGCGGGGGCGGTGCCGGCGGCTTCAGGGGCGACTTCTCTTCCTCCATGGCCGACATCTTCGACGATATCTTCGGCGAGATGATGGGCGGTCGGGGCAGGGCGCGCCAGTCCGGCGGCGGATCGGGACGCGAGCGCGGCTCCGACCTCCGCTACAATATGGAAATCAGTCTCGCCGAGGCGTTCAGCGGCAAGACGGCCGAGATTTCCGTTCCGACGACGATCCAGTGCGATGTCTGCACCGGAAGCGGCGCGCGGCCGGGCACGACGCCATCGTCATGCCCGACCTGCGGCGGCATCGGCCGCGTCCGGGCGGCGCAGGGATTCTTCTCGATCGAGCGGACCTGTCCGACCTGTCAGGGTAAGGGCTCCGTCATCACCGACCCTTGCGACAAGTGCGGCGGCGATGGCCGTCTGCCAGAGGAGCGCACGCTTCAGGTCAATATTCCCGAAGGCATCGAGGACGGCACGCGTATTCGCCTCGCAGGTGAAGGCGAGGCCGGTCTTCGCGGGGGACCGGCGGGCGATCTCTACATCTTCCTGTCGATCGCGCCGCACGAATTCTTCCAGCGCGAAGGCGCCGATCTTTACTGCAGCGTTCCCGTTTCGATGACGAAGGCGGCGCTTGGCGGTTCCTTCGAGGTCCAGACGATCGACAACGGGACCGCACGGGTGAAGCTTCCCGAAGGCACCCAGACCGGCAAGCAGTTCCGCCTGAAGGGCAAGGGCATGCCGGTGCTGCGTTCGCCGCAGACCGGCGATCTCTTCATTCAGGTCATGGTGGAAACACCCCAGAATCTTTCGAAGCGTCAGCGTGAGCTTCTGGAAGAGTTCGACGAGATCGGTTCGAAGGAAAACTCGCCGGAAACGAACGGTTTCTTCTCTCGCATGAAAGATTTCTTCGAAAATCTAAGCGATTGACCGCGCATCACACCTGGATGCGCGGCGTGGACATCTCCCGCGTAACGCAAGCGTGTGAGCGCCTCGAACTATCATATCCGGCCGGTGTTCCTATATACGACGCGTAAGTGCCCGGTACTGGGCGCCCATCGCAGACAGAGCAGGGACCCTCGACCATATGTCGCTTTTGGAGCCACTTTCGCCGTCGGCAACCGGACCTTCACTTCACAAGGCCAAGGTGGCACGCCGGCCGCTGAACATCGGCGACGAAGCACGCTTCTTCACGACATGGCTGCGCCGGCCTCTCACAATGGGCGCCGTGTCGCCATCTTCCCGCCAGCTCGGCGAGACCATGGCCTCTTATCTCCCCGATCCTGCCGGCTTCGATGAACGGTCGGCGGTTCTGGAGCTCGGCCCCGGCACCGGGGTCGTGACCGAATGTCTGGTCGATCGCGGCGTTCCGGAAAGCGCCCTGATCCTCGTCGAATATTCGGAGGAATTCTGCGAGCTCTTGAAGGCCCGATTCCCGCTGGCAACGGTCATTCAGGGCGATGCGTACGCCCATGCTGCCGATCTGAAATCCATCGCGGGTGGTCGTCGTCTGGAGGCTGTCGTGTCCGGGCTTCCGCTGCTCACAAAGCCCGATGCCATCCGCGAGGACGTCATCAGGCATCCGCTCGGCGTCATGGCCGAGGGTGCGCCCTTCATTCAGTTCTCCTATTCCCTCACCCTGCCGGTAAAACCGGCGATTGTGAACGCCCGGGTCGAAACCAGTCCCTGGGTGAAGCGCAATCTCCCGCCAGCCCGTGTCATCGTCTATCGCGCGGCGTGATCGTTTCATTCTCCTGTCACGAACTGTCTGACTATGGACCTCGCCCTTGTCCTGTGCCGCGCTGCACTAGAACAAGGAAGACGGGCACGCGCGCCCCTGCGTTTCGTCCGTAGGATCAGCGAACGGAATTCGAAATGGATAATTCGAAGATATTGGAACGCGACGCTGGGAACGACGATCTGGGCCCGTTCCTTGCCAACTGGATACGCCATCCGATCTCGATGGGCGCCGTCGCCCCTTCGAGTCGGGAGTATTGCCGGACCATGGTTCAGCATTCTAGCGTTGAGATCGACGGCCCGATTCTGGAGCTTGGACCGGGTCTTGGTGCCGTCACCCGCGCCTTGCTGGAAAAAGGGGTCGATCCCGCGCGGATCACGTCCATTGAATACGAGGAAAAATTCGCGGACGCGCTGAAGCAGCGCTTTCCGGAAGTCAATGTTGTGCAGGGCGACGGATTCAATCTGGACAAGACTCTCGGCGATCGCAAGGACGAGAAATTCGCCGCCATTCTTTTTGCCATTCCGATCACCTCGCAAAAGGCGAGCTGGCGGCAGGATCTGTTCCGCGATTACTTCCAGCGCCTGCGTTCGGGCGGTAACATCACCCAGCTCTCCTATATGTGGAAACCGCCTGTCCCCGCCGTTCCAGGCGTGTTTTCCGTCCGCTCGACGGATATCGTCTGGAACAATATCCCGCCGGCCCGGGTCTGGATCTACGAACAGGATCTGGCCTTCTCGGAGATCGACGCTTGAATCCCAAGATCGCAATCGTTGCAGGATCCGTTCGCTCGGGATCGTTCAACAAGCAGCTTGCGATGGAGGCTGCGCGCCATCTGGCCAGGACCGACGTCAAGCTGACCGTTCTCGATCTCGTCGATTATCCGCTTCCGATCTATGACGGCGACAGCGAACGCGAGACCGGCATTCCGGAAAATGCCCTCGATCTTGCAGGCCAGATCGCGCGGCAGGATGGCCTTCTGCTGGTCTCACCGGAATACAACTCGTCTGTTCCGCCGATTTTGAAGAACGCGATCGATTGGGTGAGCCGCGTGCGCCGGATCGACGGCCGGCCGGTCCTGCCCTTCAAGGGATTGGTCGTCGGGCTCGCTTCGGTCACACCGGGCTCCGGCGGCGGCCGTCGTGGTCTTGAAGCCTGGCGTATCGTCATGCGCAGTGTCGGGGCCGAGGTCATCACCGCGCAGTGTTCCGTGCCGAACGCACAGGATGCCTTCGATGAGAATGGTGGCATCGCGTCGGATGAGGTGCGGATGCAGTTCGATGCCTGGCTGGAATCCCATGTCGACGTGACGCGCAGTCTTGCAAGGACGTTCGATCGCGATTGATCGCGATTGATCGCACTGCGCTCTCGTTCAGGCGTCGATCCGGTCCTGCAGGCTCCCGACGAACTGACTGGAATCGCGGATCTTGAGGAGCGGCTTGATCAGAACCGTCTCGTCGCTGGCCGGATTGCCGGCAAGGCGGTCGAGCAGCGCACCGGCCGCCCGGTGTCCGACTTCAGCCTGACCGTTCGAGACCGTCGTCAGCGATGGCATCGCGATCTCGGCCTCCGCGATATCGTCGTAGCCGACAACGGCGACATCGACACCGGGCGTCAAGCCGGACCGCGCGAGGCCATACATGAAGCCGAGTGCCACCATGTCGGAAAAGCACACGACAGCGGATGGCCGATGTGTCATCTGCGCAAAGCTCTGCGCGGCCTCGAAGCCCGCGTTGCGGCTGCGTGGTCCCTCGATACGCCATTCGGGCCTTGGCTCGATCCCGGCCTTCTGAAGCGCTGACCGCCAGCCTGCCGCCCGGTCGCGCCCCGTCGATGTCTGCGGGGTGCCTCCCACCATCGCGATCTCACGATGGCCTTCCGCAATCAGGTGATCGACCGCGAGAGCCATGCCGAAGGCGTCGTCACCGCGAAAGCCGCAGACGCCCGACCCCTCGATCGTGCGCGCAATCAGGACAGTCGGCAGGTCATTGCCTTCGGCAAGCCTGATGTCCTCGGCCGGGGTGCCGACGGCGGGGGAGAGAATCAGCCCGTCGGCACCAAGCTGCAGCAGGGTATCGACGAAAGCGCGTTGCTTCGAAAGATCGTCATAATGGTTGGAAAGAATGAAGGTCTGACGCCTGCGGTCGAGTTCGTGCTCGACATATTTCAAGATCTCTCCGTAGAACGGATTCATCACGTCGTGAACGCAAACGCCGACAATGCCCGAGCGTGAGGTGCGCAGCGAGGCCGCGCGGCGATTGTAGATATAGCCAAGCTCGCGCGCCGTCGCCTTGATCTTGTCGCGCGTCACGTCGGCGACAAGCGGACTGTCGCGCAAGGCGAGCGATACCGTCGCGGTTGAAACGCCAAGTGCATCGGCGATCGTAGATAGTTTGACTTTTTGCGCCACCGGCCCTCGTCACGCTTCGGTCATGGTCCGTTATCGATCTATGGCAAAAGCTTCGGAAAAGCGCAAAGTGCAGCCGCTTTTTCGCACGAAAAGCGCTCTGCTGTCGAAGATCGTTCCGGTCGCGTCGCGATAGAGCGGCAAAATCAGGCGTGCCCGCCGCTCGGGGTTCCCTTTGCAGCCGGGCTTGAATCACCCGGATGCTGCGTCGATGTTGGTCTCGACCTGCTTTAGATATTTCATCAGGATCTTCTGGTCTTTCTCCGACAGACCTTTGAGAGCCGTCTTCCGAAAACCTTTCCTGAAGGCCCTGATGTCCTTGGCTGCCATCCTGCCCTCGACGGTGAGAAAGGCCTGGCTCTGACGCGAATCGGCTGATGCGAGACGTTTTTCCACAAAGCCTTGGGCGGAAAGACGGGCGATCGTCTTCGTGATCGTCGGCGGGCGAACCGAAAGCATGACCGCGAGATCCTTCAGCGTTATGCCTTCGTTCTCGCTGATGACGGTCAGAACCGTATCCTGTCCCGGATGCAGGCCGATCGTCGCCAATTCCTGCCCGCTCGCACCGCGCACGGCTCGCGATGTCCTCGCCAGCTGCCCCAGAAGGTCCTTCTTGCCTCGTGCCATTCCGTCCTCTTGTCTGCCTGTCTCTTGACCATGTGGAAGCGATCGCATCTTGTCCACCGAGGCCGTGCAGGTGACTTGAGGACAAACGGCGATGCAGCGCTTTTTCGAAGACTGGACGACCGAGGAAATCGCCGAGGCGAAGGCCGATCTGCCGAATCTCGTGCCGATTCTCCCAATCGCGGCGATCGAGAGCCACGGTCCGCACCTGCCGCTCGGCACCGACATGATTCTCGCGCGGGAGATGGTCTACCTCGTCGACGAGCGGGCCGATGACGACTGGCCGGGCATCTTCCTTCCCGTCCAGAGCTTCGGTGTTTCGACCGAACACACACATTTTTCGGGAACGATCGATCTCGGCTGGCGCACATTTGGGGAAACGATCCTTGCGATCGGGCGAAGCCTTCACCGGGCCGGCTTCACCAAAATGGCCCTGGTGAACGCCCATGGCGGCAATGCCGTGATGATGGCGCAGAATGCCGTCGATCTGCGCGCCGAGACGGGCATGCTCGCCGCGACCTGTTCATGGCTGCGATTCGGCTATCCGGACGGCCTCCTGCCAGCGGACGAGATTTCGCTCGGCATTCACGGCGGGGCCGTCGAGACGAGCCTGCTCATGCACTTTCGCCCCGATCTCGTACGCATGGAGAAGCTTGGCCGCTTTTCCTCTCTCCAGACGGAGATGCGGGAGGAAAACCGCTATCTCACGGCCCATGGGCGTCTCGGTTTTGGCTGGATGTCCGACGATCTCAACCCGGCGGGCGTCGTCGGCGACAGTTCGCTCGCAGGACCCGAAATCGGCCGCGCGATCGCAGACCATCAGGCGGACGCCTTCATCACCTTCATCGACGAAGTGGCGGCGTTCGGCGCGTCCGTGCCGCGAGAGCTGTGATATCCGGGCGGACCGGAACAGCCGGACAGGATATCGACGCCAAGCCGGTCCGCTTTCGACCGAATGACTGATGCCCGTGCATTTCGGTTTCGATGATCATATATGCGCGCCGAAGCTGGAAGAAGGAGCCGTCCATGTCCGATGCTGTCAGTCAGAATGTCGCCACCCCGGCGGCCGAGAACAATCCGATCCCGGTGACGGTCCTCACGGGCTATCTCGGCTCGGGCAAGACGACGCTGCTCAACCGTATCCTGTCGGAAGATCACGGCCGGAAATACGCGGTCATCGTCAACGAATTCGGCGAGATCGGTATCGATAACGACCTCATCGTCGAATCCGACGAAGATATCTACGAGATGAACAATGGCTGCGTCTGTTGCACGGTGCGCGGCGATCTCGTGCGCGTCGTCGAGGGACTGACCCGTCGCAAGGGCCGTTTCGACGCGATCCTCGTCGAGACGACCGGCCTCGCCGATCCGGTGCCGGTCGCCCAGACCTTCTTCATGGATGAGGATGTGCGGGCCAAGACCGAACTCGATGCGGTCGTCGCGCTCGTCGATACCAAGCATCTGCCCCTGCGCCTCAAGGATTCCCGCGAAGCCGAGGACCAGATCGCCTTTGCTGACGTCATCCTCCTGAACAAGACCGATCTCGTCTCGCCGGAAGACCTTGCCAGGGTCGAGGCGACCGTCAGGGCGATCAATCCCTATGCGATCATCCACCGGACCGAGCGGGCCGGGATCGATCTGACCAAGGTCCTCGGCCAGAAGGCCTTCGACCTGAAGAAGGTTCTGGACAACGCCCCGGACTTTCTTGAGGAAGCGGCCCACGCCCATGACGATCACGTCTGTGGGCCGGACTGTGACCACGATCATGGCCATCATGATCATGGCCACGAGCATCACCACCATGATCACGATCATGCTGGCCCCGCGGCCATCCACGATGTGACGGTGACCTCGATCTCCCTGAAGGCTGGCGAACTCGACCAAAAGAAGTTCTTTCCGTGGATTCAGGCGCTTACCCAGGAAGAAGGGCCGAATATCCTTCGCCTCAAGGGAATCATCGCTTTCGATAACGACCCGGATCGCTACGTCGTTCAAGGCGTCCATATGATCATCGAAGGCGATCACCAGCGTGCCTGGCGGGAGGGCGAAAAGCGCGAGAGCCGGCTGGTCTTCATCGGCCGAGATCTCGACCGCGAAGAACTCGAGGCGGGGTTTGCCGCCTGTGCGGCCCGCGTTCGCGCTCACGTCGAGGCCTGATCTCATTCATGCCTTCGATTGCTCCTTACGATCTCGGCGAATTCGTCGAGCGTGCCGTCTTCCTCGGCGATGCGCCGGCCTTTGCGCTCGCCGATGGCACTATCCACATGCCTGCGGGTGGCGAGTCGGTGCTCACCGCCCATGACGGCGGCCTTCTCACCGCCTCCTTCGACACCTATTCGAACCGCCTTATCACCGGCGGCGAAGACGGTCGTGTCATGGCCATCGATGCCAGGGGCGCGATGAGCGAGATCACGTCTCTCGGCAAGAAGTGGATCTCCTCCGTCGCCGGAGGGCCTGGTGGGGCGGTCGGGTTCGCGTCGGGCCGAAATGCCTACACATGCACCAGGGACGGTGCCGTGCTGGAGCGCGCTTTCCAGCGGACGGTCGAAGGGATCGCATTCGCGCCCAAGGGGCTGCGCTGTGCCGTCGCGCGTTACGATGGAGCCTCGCTCTATTTTCCCGCGACCGACGCAGAGCCCGTTTTTCTCGAATGGAAAGGGGCCCATCTCGGCGTCAGCTTCTCGCCGGACGGGAAGTTCGTCGTCACCACGATGCAGGAAAACGCGCTGCATGGCTGGCGGGTTTCTGACGGCAAGCACATGCGGATGACCGGCTACCCGGCCAAGGTCAAGGACTGGTCCTGGTCGGCGAAGGGCAAGTATCTTGCTACCAGTGGGGCACCGGCAGCCATTCTCTGGCCCTTCTCCGGCAAGGATGGCCCGATGGGCAAGGCGCCGCTTGAACTCGGCACACGGGGCGACGTGATGGTGAGCGCCGTCGCCTGCCATCCGGGCGAAGACATGCTGGCGATCGGCTATTCCGACGGGATGATCCTTGCCGTGCGCTTTGCCGACCAGAAGGAGGCTTTGCTCCGTCGGGGCGGCGCGTCACCGGTCCGCACCATGGCCTGGAACAAGGGCGGGCGCCTGTTGGTGTTCGGCTCAGAAAGCGGGGAAGCGGGCGTGGTCGACATCGCCGGCTAGACGCTCGAGCACCATCCGCAAGCTGATAGTTCTGCCGTGTCGGGCGGTGATGCCCTCTGCACCCAAAGGGGCCGCGAGTTTTTGCAGCTTATGTTTGGCGGTCGGTCGGCTCACGGGCTTGCAGGTCGCCAACTTCTACGATGTGGTTAGCGGGCTACGATCGACACGGAGGGCTTAAAAGTCCCAAATTTTTTAAGTCTTTATGCAGAGCTTATCGTCATCGTCGTCCCAAACCAGGCATCGAGAGACGCTGCCAGATATGGGATGGAAGGATCGTGTTCAGAACAGAAGATCGGCGTGAAACGCCCCTGATCGCGGCCGCTGGCGGTCTCGCGTTCGGCGCGATGGCCATTCTCGCAGCAATGATCGATAGCGGACGGTTCGAGCTTCCCGCTTCCGTCCCGGTTCAGGTCTACGAGGCTTCTAGCCAGATTCGTGCCGACGAGACAGTGCCAAGGGAGTTCCCTTCGATCGTCAGGCATTCCCCAGGCGAGGAACGCCGGCAGGACCGGCCCGCTTCAACGGTGGTATCGACGCCTCGCGCCGATACCACGCCGTTACCGGCAATTACTCACGAACGTCTCTCGACAAACCTGCATATCCTGTTCTGGTTGCTGGCGGCCCTGTTGACCTGTGGTCTCGCGCTTTTGGCCCTTCTCGCTGAAACCCGCAGGAAGGCCCGCAAGAGCGCCATGACCGACGAACTGACCGGTCTGTCGAACAGGCGCGCCTTCAGTTGCCATATCAACGAATATTTTCAGGCGCGTGGAAACCGGAGAGATGCCACGGCTGCCATGCTGCTCTTCGATATCGACAATTTCAAGCTCGTAAACGATGAGCATGGCCATGACGGCGGCGACTGGCTCCTCAGGATGTTTTCGGACCGCGTCTCCAAAAGCATCGGCCCGGACTGCCTGTTTGCCCGGCTCGGCGGCGACGAATTCGCTATCGCCCTCTTCGGCGAGAATGCCGAAAAGCGGGCACATGAGACCGCGAACCGGCTGATCGCAATCGGATGCGAGCCCTACGAGATTGCCGGCCGAAGCCTGAAGGCGACGAGCAGTGTCGGCGGAGTCGTATTCGGGGGAGATCTGACGAATATCGCGTCCATCATGCGCCTGGCAGATATCGCGCTTTATAACGCAAAGGAAAACGAGCGCAGCACGGTCTGCTTCTACGACGAGTCAATGGAACTGAAGGTCACGAAACGCGCAGCTCTTGTGCGCGACCTGCGCCACGCGGTGGAGAACGGCGAGCTTTCGCTGCATTTTCAGCCGATCGTCGAGCTTGCCGACTCCAAGCTTGTCTCGTTCGAGGCGCTGCTGCGCTGGCGGCATCCGACGCGCGGGTTCGTCTCGCCCGGAGAGTTCATTCCGATCGCGGAGGAGAGCGGCCTCATCGTGCCGATCGGTCTTTGGGTCATCGAGGAAGCTTGCCTTGTCGCGGCAAGCTGGCCGGGCCAGATCGGGTTCACGGTCAACCTTTCACCACGCCAGTTCGGCGATGACCGGCTCGTCCCGACCATCATCGACGCCCTCGACAGGAACGGCGTCGATCCGGCGAGGATGACGGTCGAATTGACCGAAACCGCGATTATCGAACATGACGGTGTGGTGCTTTCCGCTCTGAAAAAGCTGCGCGGGAAGGGCGTGAAAATCGCCCTCGATGATTTCGGGACAGGTTTTGCCTCACTCAGCTATCTCACCCGCTTCCCGTTCGACGTGGTGAAGATCGACCAGAGCTTCGTGCGCGAGGCTAGCCGCAACAACAACGCCGACGTGGTCATCTCCTCGATCTGCGATCTCGCATCGCGTCTCGGCCTCGAAACGGTCGCTGAGGGCATTGAAAGCCTCGATCACATGGAGTTGGTTCGCAAGGCCGGCTGCAATCGCGGCCAGGGCTATCTGTTCGGCAGGCCCGAACCCACGATCGATTGCACCACCCGGATTGCGATCGAGACGCTTCGCGGCGTGACCATGGGAACGATCAGGCAATTCGAGGCGCATGTCGTGTCAAAGACGGGCTGAATCGACCTTTCGAAGCCTTTCCGTGCGAGAAACATGACGCACGGCATTGAGGCGATGGGCCAGATGTGGCATATCGCACTGCAGAAAGCCTTGGAATACGCGGTTGGATGAGTTCCGCAACACGAGGCGCACTTCTCGCCCCCAAGGACTTTTCATGTCACTCCCCACCACGAGCAAGCCGCTCGCGGACGCTCTGTCGAACCGCGGCTACACCACACTGACCGATGTCCAGAACGCCGTTCTGGACGAAACGCTCGCAGAGCGTGACCTTCTCGTTTCCGCCCAGACCGGCTCCGGCAAGACCATTGCCTATGGCCTGGCCATGGCTGGAACGCTGCTTGGCGAGGCTGAGCGTTTCGGCGAGGCCGCCGAGCCTCTCGCCCTCATCGTCGCCCCGACCCGCGAACTCGCAATGCAGGTGACGAACGAGCTCACCTGGCTTTACGCCGGCACGGGCGCCAAGCTCGCGACCCTCGTCGGTGGCATGGACCCGCGCGCCGAGCGCCGCCGGCTGAACGACGGCGTTCATATCGTCGTCGGCACGCCGGGCCGGTTGCGCGACCACCTGACGCGCGGTGCCCTGCAGATCGGCACGCTGAAGGCGCTCGTCCTCGACGAGGCCGACGAGATGCTCAATCTCGGTTTCCGTGAGGATCTGGAATTCCTGCTGCAGGCAACGCCTGCCGAACGCCGCACGCTGCTCTTCTCGGCGACCCTGCCGAAGACGATCATCCAGATGACCCGGAACTATCAGCGCAACGCGCACCGGATCGAGATCGCGAAAGGTCAGAGCGGCCACGCCGACATCGAGTACCGTGCGGTCCGCATCGCGCCGAACGAGGTCGAGCACGCGGTGACGAACGTATTGCGCCATGCCGAGCAGCCGAGCGCGATCGTCTTCTGCAACACGCGCGAAACCGTGCGGCATCTCTCGTCCGGCCTCATCGAGCGCGGCTTTGCCGCCGTGACGCTGTCCGGCGAACTCGGACAATCCGAACGCAATCAGGCGATCCAGGCGCTTCGCGACGGCCGGGCGCGGGTCTGCGTTGCGACCGATGTCGCCGCGCGCGGTCTCGACCTGCCGAGCCTCGGCCTCGTCATCCACGCCGATCTTCCGAGCGATGCTGAAACGCTCCAGCACCGCTCGGGTCGTACGGGCCGGGCAGGGCGCAAGGGCGTCTCGGTTCTCCTCGTGCCGATCTCGCGTCGCCGCAAGGCCGAGCGCCTTCTGGCCGAAGCGCGGATCAAGGCGACCTGGGGCGCGGCGCCATCCGCCGACGAAATCCGTCAGGCCGACGAAGCAAGGCTCGTCTCCGATCCGGTCTTCTCCGAAGCACCGAACGAGGAAGACGCCGCCACCGCTGCCCGCCTGCTGGAGAGCCATTCGGCGGAAGTGCTCGCGGCTGCCTTCGTGCGCCAGTGGCGCGAGCGCATGCCGTCTCCTGAGGATGTGTTCGATCCCAATTTCGGTCCCGATCCCAAGGGCGGCCGCCCGGCCGAGCGCGGCGAGGGCAAGCCGAAGAAGCATGAGCGCGGGGGCCCGAGCGTCTGGTTCCACATGGATGTCGGCCGCAAGAACAACGCAGACCCGAAATGGCTGCTGCCGCTGCTCTGCCGGCGCGGCAAGATCACCCGCGACGACATCGGCGCGATCCGCATCTTTGATCGCGAGACGAAGTTCGAGATCTCCGAGAGCGTCGCCAAACGCTTCGCCAAGGATGCCGAGGTCAGCGACGGCGACGATATCACGATTACCCTCGCAGACGGTGCGCCGAGCCCCGACCGCAAGGGTGGCAGAGGTCCGAAGCCCGGCGGCAAGCCGAAATTCCGGAAGGATTCGGGAAGCGCTGCGCCTTCACACGGCAAACCGCGCCAGTCCAAGCCGAAAGCGGCGAAAGCGCGGGCCGGCAGGGGCTGAAGTCTCGCCGGTCGCCGTCGGGCCGAGCGTCCGGCCTCAGCTTGAGTGAAGGCCGCGATACCTGACCCAAAATGACGCGAAGGATCAATCCGTTTCGCTGGCCGGCAATTCGCTGGCCGGCAGTTCGACGGCCGCGCACTGAAGAAATTGCGATACGTTTTCTTGAAGTTCTGCCCAGCGGTGAATGAATATTCGAGGATAGCCCATTTGAACATCAAGATCGCCTCCTCGGAAGTAATGATTGCACATTGGATTTTTCGACAGCGGCGCTTTCGGTGACGAACATTGAATAGTCGTCCGCACCTCCCCGGCAGCATCAAAGGCGACGAACAAATCGCTGCCGTAGTATTTCGTCGCCGACGAGAATTCGGTATCCAGCCACGTCAATCCGGCAGGGCCCGGCCGGCCGGGTGGGAGCTCGGTCAGGCGCGTCGTTCGATCGCGGGGCGTTGCGAAGTGGAGCGCCCAACTCTCAGGCCCATCGTCGTCCCGGGTAGAGAAATTCATGTAGTTGTCTCGACCGTCGCGAAGCCTTTCGCTCGTCTGCTTGCGCGTGACCGGGGCGAAGTCGTCCATGTCGACGCGGAAGAGCTGGGAGTAATCCTCGAAGCCGCCGCGCTTGTCCCAGTAGTCTTCCCAGTACTGCACAGGCACGCGAAGCCCGACCCGCCTGTTTTCCTTCGTCATCACGATGATGTTCGTGGCGTAGTCCGCATCCGGCGTGAACGCGAAACAGGGATCCATCTCATTCGGAAGTGCGGGCAACGAAACGCAGAGAATGGCGGCTACGACAACGACGGTCCTGTAGATCTTGCTCATTGCGCAAACCTGTCCTGCTCGCTATTCGGCGGACCTGCCAGGCCGCCGCCCAGCGAATGCCCGGTGAGCACTATGCTCTCGGCGATGGACTAATCGATCACGCCGTTGGCGTCCCGGCTGATCTCCTCCAGAAAGCGGGTCGAAAAGGCGAACTGTTCGGCTTCGTAGCTTCCGGCACCGATCGCCCAACCCTCAACACCATCGTCTAATAGGTCGAAACCGTCGAAATCAGTGCCGCGGTAAGAAATGACGGTCTCACCCGGCGAGAGATCGTCGACACCAGCGCCTATGGTATAGGCCGTTGCGGAGAAGCCGGCGGCCTGAGCAAGAGTTTCTGTACTGTCTTCCGAAGCGTAATCGTCCAACAAGTCGTCAGAATTGGCGAGGATCTGAGCAGTACCCAAAGTGGTACCATCTAGATTGATTGCCGCGCCTACACCACGGTTATATGCGTCCAAAGATAAGATAGATAAAAACAAATCTTTTGAGATTGGCATTAGTCGAAGCTCCGGAACGCTGAATTGGGGACATTCCGCAGAGGATGATCGTAAGGACGTTTAAGATTGACTGGTACGCATCTATTTCCGGGACTATTGCACCGGATCAATTCGGGAAACGATCCATCAGTCACCGCCTCATCCGTCCTCTCAAGCGTCAAGCTCTTCAGTCGGACGCCCTCGCCGAAGCTTGCGGCGAGATCGTCGGGATCGACCTGCCGGATGGTTTCGGGCTTTGAGATGTCATCGAAGGTGACGATGAGCGGATAGGCCACGCGGGGAACGTCCACCGGCACGCCCAGAGGCTCGGCGAGAACGGCTGCGATGCCCTCCTCGCTGCCGGCATAGGCCGGGGTTTCGGAGAAGGTAAAGGTCGCGTTGGGTCCGGCATCGCCGGCAAAACCCTCTGCGCTTTTAAGCAACGCGATGAGAGTCCCGCGCTCGCCGAGATCGACGACGACGGCCTCCCCGCGCGGTTTCCAGCCAGCCTTCGCGCCAGGCAGCGCCTTTACAGACTCGGATCGATTGGCGCTGAACCTGATTTCGACGACGCTTTCGCCCGTTTTCAAGCCTTCAGGCGTCTCGACGGCCACCACCATCTTCTGCCGCCACTCGGCCGCATCGCAGCCCGGAACGAGATTGAGGAGAAAGACGGAGAACGAAAGGAGAGCCGCGCGGATCATGGCTGGAACATCCGATTGGAGATCAGGGTAAGCTGATCCAGCCACACAACCATTACGACTATAACGAAAGCCTAAATACGAATGGCGGTTTGTCCTTCTTTTTGGACAAGGGGCGGTGGAGCCGATTCAGCCAAAGAGGGATCGGCCGACGCAGCCACTTTACAGACGGGACAACAGCTCCGCCTTCTTCGCGGCGAATTCTTCCTCGGTGAGGATGCCCTCGTTTTTGAGTTCGGCGAGGCCGCGCAGGAGGGCGAGAGGGTCGCCAGCCGGCTTCGCGGGTGACATGGACGGTTTGTCGGCGGACGCGTGACCGGGCATCTCGCTGGTCGATCGGGAGCGAGCCGTGTCCTCTCCGTGGGCCGTATGCATGTAAGCGGCTTCGGGCTCTGCCTGCTCTTGACGAGCCGGGATTTCGCCTGAAGACGAAGTCGATGGCGAAGCCGATCTTGTCGGTTCGACCGTTGCTTCCGAAAGCGATGGCGATGGATAAGCCGGCCCCTGCGTCTGAGACTGGAAGCTTCCCGCGTTCGACGACGGGACTTTCGATTGCGACTGCGATGCAGGCTCCGTCGAGATGCGATCGTCGGCAGAGCCCACCCTCTCGCTCGCCATGCTGTTTGCCTCCTCGACCGTGCCGCCGTCGACGACCCTCAAATCCGCCGGTTCGATCGATCCGAGCTGGCTCGAGAAACGCAGGCTCGATGTGCCGCCCTGTTGCTGGGAGACCCCACCGATCTGGTGTTGCCCGGTATCGTAGACGGTCACCCGGCCACCGGTCTCAATCGCAAGCCGGGCACTGCCGGGAAAGACGGCGTAGCGAATGCCGTTCTGCGCGCCGCTCGAAGAGGGCTGGCCGAGCTCTTCGGGCCACCAGCCACTCTGCGATCCGAAGCCGAAGCCATCCGAGCGCGCGGTGCGCATCGGCAGGTCGCCTCTCGCAAGCGAGCCCGAGACCATGTCGGCGAGCGCCGCAACCCGGCCTTTCAGCTGATTGTTGAACATATCGCCGATCATCAACATGCCGCCCGCCGACCACTGGCCGAACCCGCCGAGTTCGAAATGATTGAACTGGGCCATCGTCCCGCCGCCAGCGCGCAGCGCTTCGATCATGGCACGAACGGCATCTTCCGAAAAGCCGGTCGAAGAGGCGATGCGGGCGATCTCTTGGGCGTCGTCCATGACAGGTTCCTGTTTGCGATGTTTCGTCCTGCCATCCTGGCAGATGGCGAGGTTGTCCGCGATGGTCTTTGGGAAGATGGGTGGCGATGATCGCCATTACACCCGGCCTTGGTTCGCCGGATACAGGCATTTATTCGCTGAGGATTGCCTCCAGCGAGCAGACGAGGCCATCGGGGTTGTAGGCGAGATCGAGCACGCCGCCGAATTCTGCGCCGAGCGACTGCTTGATGAGGCGGGAGCCGAACCCTCTCTTCTCCGGCTGAACAACGGGCGGGCCGCCGCTTTCGCGCCATTCGAACGTCATCGGCTGGCCTTCGCTACTTCGTTGGCCGAGGGTCCACCGGATCGCGACTTTTCCGTCTTCGGTGGCGAGGGCGCCATATTTGGCGGCATTGGTCGCAAGTTCGTGCAGCGCCAGCGACAAAGCGAGGGCCTGCCGGGCGGTCAGCATGACCTGCGGCCCGTTCCAGGTGAGGCGTTCTGCCCGTCCCGGATGATGGATGAGCAGCGTCTGCGCAACCACTTCGGCCATCGGTGCGGAGGTCCAACTCGTTTCGACGAGAATGTCGTGCGCCTTGGCAAGTGCGGAGATGCGTCCCGAAAACGCTTCAAGTCCCTTTTCGGGATCGCTGGCACGTCGGATGGTCTGGTTAGCGATCGCGGAGACCATGGCGAGCGTGTTCTTCACCCGGTGCTGGAGTTCGCGGGTCAAAAGGGACTGGTGCTCTTCGGCGAGCTTTTCTTCGGTGATGTCGCGCACGGCGCCAACGAAGCGCAGGGTCTTGCCGTTCTCGACAAGAGTATGACCTTTGGCCTGAACATGACGAATGACGCCGTCCTCTGCCCCAACGGTCCGGTAGACGATGTCGTAATCGGCGGCGACGGTTGGATCGAGGGTCGCATCGACAGCCGCGACGACGCGGTCCCGGTCTTCCGGGTGAACGCCGTTGATGAAGGTGTCGTCGTAAGTGACGTCCTCGCCGCCGAAGATGCCGAACATGGCCCGGCAACGCTTGTCCCAGATGAGCTTACCGGCGCCGATATCGTAGTCGAACGTGCCGATGTCGGCCGCTTCGTGCGCCAGCCTCAGCCTCGTCTCCGTCTCGACCAATGCGAGTTCAGCTCGCCTGCGGCGCGTATAGGTCCAGGAGCGGGACAAGATTTCACGGATGAAGGCAATGTCCTCAGAGGGCCAGGGGCGCGGCCGGTTGTCGTGGACATAGAAGATCATGCGCAACGCGCCCTGTTCGATCACCGTGATGTTCACGAGCGAGCGGATCGAGATCGCCGCGAAGCGATCGACGAATGCGGATGTTTTCGGATCTATGGCGATATCGGCGATCGTGACGAGGCCGCCGCCGAGGGCGCTGTTGAAATTCTCGCCATATGCCCGGAGATCGAAGTCGCCCTTCAGCGGCGCAACGTCCTCGGCCGTCCACTCGTTGACGACCGTTGCGGTGTGTCCATGATTGCCGACGACCGCATAACCGACGCGGGAAACGTCCAGGGTTTCACCCAGGATCGTCAGCGCATTCATCGCGTATTCGTTCGGCTCCATCTCCTTGAGGAGATCGTCCCCGAGACGCAAGATGGCGGCCTGCCTCAGCGAGCGTTCCTTTTCGGAGGTCATGTCCACGATGGCGCCGGGAAATCGCGAGGGCCGGCCCTTGTCGTCCATGAAGCAGCGACCGCGACTGTAGATCCAGCGTATGCGCCCTTCGGCGTCGATCGTCCGGTATTCTTCGGCGAACGGTTCGCCGCTTTCCGATGCGCTGCGTATTTTTTCGCTCACCCGCTCGCGATCGTCCGGATGGATGCCGTTCACGAACGCTTCGAGCTCCGCGCCGCGTTCGGCGGTTTCCGGTGGAAGGCCGAAAACCGATGCGAACCGGGCATCGGCCCAGATTTTGTCGTTCTTGATGTCCCAGTCGAACGTGCCGACGATCGCGGAGGCGTCGAGGGCTAGTTGCAGGCGCTCCTCGCTGGTCTTAAGCTCGGTTTCAGCAAGGATCTCACGCGTCCGATCCCTAAGGATCTTGATATAGCCGACCGCTTCCTCGTCGTCGTTGTAAAGCGGCATCATCTCGCCGGAGGCAAAGAAGCGCGATCCGTCCGCCTTCATATGCCAGCGTTCGTCGCGGGCTTTGCCTTCCGTCAGAGAGAGGCGCATTTCCTTAAGATGAACGCCTTGCTCGACATCGTTCGGCGTGAAGATCGTTGCGATGGGACGGCCGACGACCTGTCGCTCCGACCAACCGAGGACAACTTCGGCCGCTTCGTTCCAGGTTGTGATCATGCCGTCGAGATCGGCGGCGATGATGGCATAGTCGACGGCGCTTTCGACGATCATCCGGTAGACGTCGCCCTTCGCGTGGATAGGACGGCGCGGGTTTGCCACCGCCTTCTCCGAAGTGCCGGATTTCTCCCGTAGCGCAGCCAGTTCGGCTTCCGCGCGCGATAGGCGGAGGCGCAGGTCCTCGTTCTCATCTTGCAACGAGGACAGGCGATAGTCCTGCGTCTGAATCGTCATCTCCCCGATCCGTGCCTTGACCCCTGCGGTTGTGAACCGATTGGTCGCACGCCGTTCAAGTTCACTTCCATTTGATCAAGTATGTCACGATAAGCAAGGGATGAGCGGCCGAAAGAATGTTTCTTTTTGCATTCCAGCTACTTAAGCGGCTTCTGCGACGGGGACTCTCGCGACGAGCGTAGCGGTATCCCCGATCGCAGGATCGCAATCGATCATTGTGCCGCTCGGCGTGATCAATCCGCTCGCGCCCTCAAGGGCGTTCCGAACGAGTTCGAGGGCGAGAAGCCGCCGCTGTTCAAAGGGACCGGGCATCGCAAGTGCGCCGGTCGCAAGCGTCGAAAAGCCGAAGCGCACGTAATATTCAGGATCGCCGACGAGGACGATCGCGCCGTGGCCTAGCTCTTTGGCGGCGGCTATAGCATGGCGCATCAGTGCGCCTCCGAGGCCGAGGCCTTGTGCGCTCGGTTCGATCGCGAGCGGGCCAAGAAGAAGGGCGGGCGCAGACTGACCGTCCCGCTTGCCGGCCGAAATGTGCCAGAGCCGCAGCGTGCCGAGAAGCGTGCCATCGGGCGCGATTGCCACGAATGCAAGACCTTCGGCCGGACGCCGGCCCCGACGGATCGTTTCGGAAGATTTCCGCGTCCGGCCCGGGCCCATCGCGTTGTCGAGCAGGGCCTCGCGCTGAGGCACATGGGCCTCCGTCTCCGCAACGATCGCAAAAGCGGCCGGCGCAGGCGCGGGCAGGAGGGTGATCGCGGGAAGGCCGAAGGCGACCGGCTGAACCGGGGATGCGCAGGTATCGGCGAACGGGATGTGAAGCATGACAGACCACCCATGACAAGAAGGCGGTTGACGAATGCCGTTCAAATGAAGAACGGCGCGCGGGGATCTGGCCCGGCACGCCATTCGTGCCGGATCAGAAGGTTCGGCTTCGTCGTCGAAGCTGAGAAGCGTTGATCGGTCTCATGAAGCCTCTCAGATCACGTAGCTCGCCAGCGGCTCGAAGCCGTTGAAGGCGACCGACGCATAGGTCGTCGTGTAGGCACCGGTTCCCTCGATCAGAACCTCGTCGCCGATCGTCAGCGCGAGCGGCAGCGGATAGGGCTTCTTCTCGTAAAGGACGTCGGCCGAATCGCAGGTCGGGCCGGCGAGGACGCAGGGTTCGGTCGCACCGCCATCATGGCGGGTGCGGATCGGGTAGCGGATCGCCTCGTCCATCGTCTCGGCGAGACCGCCGAACTTGCCGATGTCCAGATAGACCCAGCGGTTCTCGTCGGTGTCCGACTTCTTCGAGACGAGCACGACTTCCGCCTTGATGACACCGGCATCGCCGACCATGCCGCGGCCCGGCTCGATGATCGTCTCGGGCAGGCGGTTGCCGAAGTGCTTCTTCAGGCTCTCGAAGATCGCGTGGCCATAGGCCTGCGCGGTCGGGACGTCCTTTAGATAGCGGGTCGGAAAGCCGCCGCCCATGTTGACGAGCGTCAGGTTGATGCCGCGGCGCTCAAGCGCTTCAAAGACGTGCTTCGCATCGCCGATCGCCGAGTCCCAGGCGTTCGTGTCGGTCTGCTGGGAGCCGACATGGAAGGAGATGCCGGTCGCCTTGAGGCCGAGATCGCGGGCATGGGTGAGAACGTCGATCGCCATGGCCGGCACGCAGCCGAACTTGCGGCTGAGCGGCCATTCGGCGCCTTCGCCGTCGGTCAGGACGCGGCAGAACACACGGGCACCCGGTGCGGCGCGGGCGATCTTCTCGACCTCTTCGACGCAATCGACCGCAAAGAGCGACACGCCAAGAGCATGAGCCGAAGCGACATCGCGCTCCTTCTTGATCGTGTTGCCGAAGGAGATGCGGTCCGGACCGGCACCGGCGGCGAGCGCCATCTTGATTTCGGCGACTGAGGCGCAGTCGAAGTTCGAGCCGAGCGAGGCGAGCAGCTTCAGGATTTCCGGCGCGGGATTGGCCTTCACGGCGTAGAAGATCGCGGAGTCCGGCAGGGCCTTGCGGAAGGCGCTGAAGTTTTCCTTCACCACTTCGAGATCGACGACGAGGCAGGGGCCTTCGACAGGATTGGCGGCGAGGAAGTCGGTGATGCGCTGTGAGGCCATGGTGGCTCTCCCATAAACCAGGCGGCCCGATGTCAGACGGGCGGGTCGACGAGGAGCGAAGACGCGAAGAAGCCAAGCCGGTAGAGGTAGAATCACCCTGGCCGGTTCGAATTCTCTCGCGCGACGCGATGGTTCCGGAAACGGCACAGCATATGCACCGGCTTCGGGTATCGGTCTGCCATGGATTGGAGGGCTTGAACCCGCCGCACTTCAGGCAAGGAAGGTGTGCCTCTTCAGTATTCCCGGGTTTGGACACCGGGAGAGACCAGAAAGGCCCGGACCGTCGTTGCTTCAAGCGTCCTCGGTTATCGCGCGGCTCGCGAAACCGACTGGGTGTGTTACGTCCAGGTACCGTCCCGGTTCATCCTCGCTATCGTGAGGACCGGGGGACGCCCATGGGCACGTGCGACATTGGGCAAGACATGAAATAAACATCGTATCTGTCATGCGCAAGACAAAAATCGCCCCATCCCAAAATTTTGGGAGTGAGTTGATTTCAGTGGCAAAAGCGCCATAGCCACACGAGACGAACACAGGAGAGAGACGACGCGATGGATACCCTGACCCGCATGCGCGCTTTCATGGCTGTCGTCGAGAACGAGGGGTTCTCTGCGGCTGCGCGCAAGACAGGGCGCTCGAAGGCGCTGCTTTCCAAATATGTGCGGGAACTGGAAGACGAGATCGGCGTCCTTCTTATCAACCGGACGACGCGTCAGGTCGCTTTGACGGCGGCCGGCGAGGTCTACATGACGCGGGCCGGCCAGCTGCTCACCGACATCGAAAGCCTCAACGACGCAGCGCGCGAGGCCACCGGCGAAGCCAAGGGTCTCATCCGCGTCAGCGCTGCGAGGACATTCGGCGATGCGCATCTTGGCCATAGCCTGGTCGATTTCGCGGTCGAGCATCCCGATATCAGCCTCGACGTCCATCTCGACGATGGGTTCGTCGACCTCGTGAACGAAGGCTTCGACGTCGCCATCCGCATGACGCGTCTTGCCGATTCAGCGCTGATCGCCCGGCGTCTCGCCTCCCTCGATTTCTGTGTCGTGGCGAGCCCCGAACTCCTGAAGCGTCTCGGAAAGCCGAACCATCCCTCCCAGGTCACGAATTATCCGGTGGTGATCGACTCGAATGCCCGGATTTTCTCGTCCTGGCAGTTTCGTGATCCGGAGACCGGACAATCGCTTCCCGTGCAGGTGTCGGGTCAGTTCACGGCCAACAGCCCTGTAACGGTGCGTGCGGCGGCACTCGCCGGTCTCGGGCTTGCCCTGTCGCCATCCTTCGTCGTCAAGAACGATGTCAGGGAAGGGCGTCTCGTGAAGTTGTTCGAGGAATACATGGAGAGCGAGGCCGGGATTTATGCCGTCTTCCCGCACCGCCGCCATCTACCGGCGCGCGTGCGCCTGTTCGTCGATTACCTCGCCAACTGGTTCAAGAAGCATGAACTCGATCTGAAGCGGGACGACTGAAACAGTAGCCGGGCCCCTGAGCTGGGTCCGTCTCATTCCGCTGGACACATGAATTGACCCATGGCCAGTTCTTGTTCGCAGCACGGCTCAGGCGCCGCTCGGGCTGCCGACGAACCTTTTAAAGCGGTGCTTTCAAAGGTCCCTTCGTATCATTCCGCAGGCTGCGCGCTGGCCCCGGCCCCAGAGCTTCCGCTCTCCTTGTTTTCGTCGACGACAACTGTGCCGACGAAGCGGACGACCGCGAAGGCCGCAGCCATGCCGAGAGGCAGCGTGATCCACCAGGGAACGCCGTAACCGGTCGGGATCAGGCCGACGAGAATCGATATTCCGCCGACGGTGAGCGCATACGGGATCTGCGTCCGCACATGGTCGATATGGTTCGATCCCGCCGCGACCGACGAGATGACCGTCGTATCCGAAATGGGCGAGCAATGGTCGCCCCAGACACTGCCGGCCAGTATGGTGCCGATTGTGGCGTAGAGGATATACATGTTCTCGCCGTCGCCCATGCCCGCATTCTGCATCAGCGACCAGACGAGCGGCACGGCGAGCGGCATTAAGATTCCCATCGTGCCCCAGCTTGTGCCCACCGCGAAGGAGACGGCCGCCGAAAGAACGAACAGGATCGCCGGCAGGAATTGCGGCGGGATCGCATCGCCCAGAACCGAGACAAGGAACGCTGCCGTGTTGAGGTCCTCCGCGATCGCGGCGAGCGACCATGCGAGCGTCAGGATGATCATGACGAAGAGAACGGACTTCATCCCGTCGAACCAGGCGAGAACCGTCTCCTTCATCGACATCAGCCGCTGGGACAAGGTGAGGACGAAGGCTGTCAGGACGCCGAGAAGGCCCGACCAGACGAGCGCCTTGTTGCCCTCCGCCGAGCCGATGATTTCACGCAGGCTATCGCCTTCGCCCGTGACGTAGAGGCCGATCGCGACGGTGAGGATCAGGACGATAATCGGCAGCAGGGCATTGATCGAGCGCTGGGTCACGCCCTCCTTGAGGCGCAGTTCGCCGCCTTCCTCGGTCTCGTCGTCACCCTCGCCGCTCGCAGCCTCGGCGCCTTCGCGGGTCAGATGGCCGTCGATTGCGGCCCGGCGTTCGGCTTTCAGCATCGGCCCGTAGTCCCGACCGAGCGAGGCAATGGCGATCACGAAGGCGAGGGCGATGATCGGGTAGAAATTATAGGGAAGAGCGTTGAGGAAGATCGAATAGGCGCCCTCCTGATAGCCGATCGAGCCGACCGCATCCTCGATGAGCCCGATCTGATATCCGATCCAGGTCGAGATGATCGCGATGGATGCGAGCGGCGCCGCCGTCGAATCGACGATATAGGCGAGCTTCTCGCGGCTGATCTTCATTTTGTCGGTCACCGGCCGCATCGTGTTGCCGACGATCAGGCTGTTGGCATAGGTTGAAAAGAAGATCGCGAAGCCGAGCCCGTTGGTCGCAAGCTGCGTGCGCTGCCGGGTTTTGGCAAGGGTCGATATACGGTCCGCGATCGCGTGTGCGCCCCCGTTTCGATAGATGATGCCGATCATGCCGCCCATCATCAGGGTGAAGACCACGATCTGCATGTGGCTCTTGGAGCCATCGGGCGGGACGAGGGCTTCGAGAATGTAGACCTGGATCGTATCGAGAAGGCCGTACCAGATCCCGCTGATCGAGAGCCCGTAGGTCATCCATGCGCCGAGCGCGATGCCGAGGAAGAGGGACGGTACGACCTGCCGCGTTGCGAGCGCGATTGCGATGGCGAGAAGCGCCGGCAGGATCGAGAACCAGCCCGAGATGATGGGGATCGTCGCTTCCTCGAAGGTCTTGCCACCCGACACGAGCATCAGCGTGCCGTCGTCGCCGCTCGCTGTTATCTCGTCGATCGTGGCGGTGAAGCCGATTTGGTCCTTACGCTCCTCGAAGGCATCTGGAGCGGCCTCGAACCGCTCGCCGCCAACCTCGATCGCGACGGGCTGGGGCGGGACGATGTTCGCAGTCACGTCGATCTCGAAAGGAACCCCGTTCAAGAGGACTTTCGGCGGCGAGAAGGTGAGTTCGAGCGGCTCGTCAGCCGTACTCGCCGGGCTCGTGTCGGGTGCGCCGGAAGTCTCCTGCGCCAAGGCGGGAGAGGCCGCTAACGACAGGAGGACGGCGAGCATCAGGACAAGCGGTCTCAGAAACGGCTTCCTAAGAGCGGCCAAAGCCGCTCCGATTGCGATCGGCATTTTCTGGAGGGGCGAAAGGCGTTGATCCGGCATGGCACGACCTTCTCTCTTGGTAAGGCGCACCGAGGCGATCCGATCATTCCCGACCGGTCGACATCAACGGCGCCTGATAACCTTCAAAGTCAGCTAGTGGCCTTGCGTCATCGGTCGATAGGGGGAAGTGAAATACTTGAATTTCAATGTTTTAATCCGTGTTCATGAAAGATGAAAAAACAAAGGGACTGCGATCTGTCTCACCTGTTGCAAACCCCTGCGAAATGGGCGTTTTCGCCACGTTCTCGACATAATTCGGCTTTGTCCCGGGCCGCCTCCGCGCTAGGTTTCGCACCAGCGGAATTTTTTCATGCAGGACAGACTCCATGGCATCTCTCGACAGCGTTTTGAGCTGTATCGACCTCAATTTCGATCGCTCGCTCGATCGGCTCTTCGAGCTTTTGCGCATTCCGTCGATCTCGACCGATCCCGAATACAAGAGCGAATGCCGCAGGGCTGCCGACTATCTGGCCGGTGATCTTTCTGCGATCGGCTTCGAGGCATCCGTTCGCGACACAACCGGCCATCCGATGGTTCTTGCCCGGCACGAGGGACCTGAAGGGGCACCGCACGTCCTGTTCTACGGCCATTACGACGTTCAGCCGGTCGATCCGATCGAACTGTGGACGTCCGATCCCTTCGAGCCGGTGGTGGCCGATGGGCCGGGCGGCACCAAGCGGATCGTCGCGCGTGGTGCGGCGGACGACAAGGGGCAGTTGATGACCTTCGTTGAGGCCTGCCGGGCCTACAAGGCGGAAACCGGCGGGTTGCCCTGCGGCGTCACCATTCTGTTCGAGGGTGAGGAAGAGTCGGGTTCGCCTTCGCTTTTGCCGTTCCTCGAGGCGCACAAGGACGAGCTGAAGGCCGATGCGGCGCTCGTCTGCGATACGAATATGTGGGACCGGCAGACCCCGGCCATCTCCACCGGCCTGCGCGGTCTCGTCGGCGAGGAAGTCGTTATCAAGGCGGCGAACCGCGATCTCCATTCCGGTTACTACGGCGGCGCGGCGGCGAACCCGATCCGCATCCTGTCTCATATTCTCGGCCAGATGCACGACGAGATGGGCCGGGTTACGATTCCCGATTTCTACGAGGGCGTCGACGAGGTGCCGCTCGACGTAAAGACACAGTGGGACGCGCTCGATTTTTCCGAAGAGGCGTTCCTTGGTGACGTCGGCCTTTCGGTTCCCGCCGGCGAAAAGGGGCGCTCCGTGCTGGAGCAGACCTGGTCACGCCCGACGGCGGAGGTGAACGGCATCATCGGCGGCTATACGGGCGCGGGCTTCAAGACCGTGATCCCGGCCGAGGCGCGCGCGAAAGTCTCCTTCCGGCTCGTCTTCCGGCAGGACCCGGAAAAGCTGCGCGAGAACTTCCGCCGCTTCGTGCGCGATCGCTTGCCGAGCGACTGCACGGCGGAATTCCATCCGCATGGCGGATCGCCTGCGATCCAGCTTCCTTTCGACAGCCCCTGGATCGCGGCGGCGAGCGAAGCGCTTTCCGAGGAATGGCCCAACCGGGCGGCGATGATCGGAATGGGGGGATCGATCCCGATTGCCGGGGAGTTCATGAACCAGCTTGGCATGGAGACCCTGCTCATCGGCTTTGGGAATGGCGATGACGCCATTCATTCGCCGAACGAGAAGTACGAGATGACATCCTTCCACAAGGGGCAGCGCTCCTGGGCACGAATCCTCCACCGTCTCGGCAAGGGGGTAACGGCCTAAACCGCCAGAATTTCCCGTACCGCAAGATCCGCGTGGGGCCGGCGGCCCTGCCACTGTTTCGGATAGCCGAAGGACACCTCCTCGAACGCGGTCCCGTCGATCGCGCGAGAGGAGGGGATATGGATATGGCCGGAAACGACGGCTTTGGCGTGGTAGCGGCGATGCCAGTTTTCGGTCAGCTTCGTGCCGCACCAGATTGAAAAGCGCGGAATGCGTGGCGTGCGGGCGACATCCTCGCGCAGCGGCCAATGGCTGACGAGAACCGTCGATTCATTCGGGCTGATGGCATCGAGCCGGGGCTTCGTCGCCTCGATGCGCGCATGGCACCACTCCGTTCGCGAGGCATGGGGGTGTGGCGACAGAAAGAATTCGTCCGAACACAGCACACCGCTTTCCCGCGCCCATGGGACCGCATTTTCGAAGGCGATCTCCTGCGGACGGAAGGAATAATCGTATAGGAGAAAGAGCGGGCAAAGCCTGACAGGTCCGCTCTCAAGGTAGAGAAGCGGGTAGGCGTCCTCTGGCGTCAGAACCCCGTAGTCGCGGCAGAGCGCGACCAGCTCCTCGTAGCGAGCGACGCCGCGCACGGTGTCCGCACCGGGGCGGGTCCACAGCTCGTGATTGCCGGGCACCCAGACGAGCTTTGCGAACTTCTGAGCGAAGTGCTCGAACGCAAAGCGGATATGCTCGTTTTTTTCCGCCACATCGCCTGCGAGGATCAGCCAGTCCTCCGGCCGGGCCTCGATCTCGGCAATCGCCTCCCGGTTCGCCCGGTGGCCGAGATGAAGGTCGGAGACGGCAAAGAGCCTCACGAAAAGGCATCCGCGATGGCGGGCGTGATCGCACGCGGCGAAGAGCCCAGCGGCTCCGCCACATGAAAACGGCAGGACGGCGAGCCAGACGGGCGAGCAAGCGCCAGCCGATGGGCGGGGCCGATCCGCCGCCGCTCGAAGCGCCAGCGGTGAGGGCTATCGTCGATCTTGTCGTTGAACGAGACGGGTGGAGGGTTTTGCGAGCAGTCGAAGAAAAAGCCGTCGAGGGGCAGGGAGAGACCCATGCCCCGTGCCTTGATATAGGCTTCCTTCAGGGTCCAGAGGGCGAAGAACCGTTCGGTCCGCTCGCTTTCGTCGGACCCGGCAGCGATCCAGTCGGCCTCCTCTGACGTGAAGAAGCGCCGGGCCACGTCATGATCGGGCGCGCCGCGCGCGATTGCCTCGACATCGACGCCGATCTGTTCCGTGGTGCCAGTGGCCAGGGCAACGAGCCCGCGCGTATGGGAAAGATTGAAGAACAGCTTTGACGGAGAAGCAGCCGTCGCAGGCCAGTCGATTGCAGGCCGGCCGTAAATGTTCGGTGCGAAGCGCCACGCAGATGGCGCGATATCGGGCCGGAGGCGGCTCAAACTGGTGCGCAGGAGCGCCCGCCCGACGAGAAACTCCTCTCGCGCACCTTTCACCCGGAAGCGATCGTGACGCTCCCGCTCGCCTTGATCGAGCAGGCCGACATAGGCTTCGAGCCGTTCGGGCGGCAGGTCACCGATCAGGACGAGATAGACGTCGACAGGATCGAGATCTCGCTTTTCCTCGCCGGTCTCAGTCATGCAACTCGGGCATCCTGCTTGTTTTCACCCGCCGGCGCGGCCGCCACGTACCCGCCCTTCGGCCGGCGACCAGCCAGTAGGTGAGGGCGAAGACGATCCCCGCCATGACAATCGCGGCCTGGATCGAGCCGCTCGGAGCCTGCTCGCCATAGGCCAGAATGATGATGGCGACGGCGCCCACGATCCCGGCTGCGATGTGGAACAACATGGAGGAAAGCCCCAGGATCTCGCTCGCCGCCATGAAGATCGCCCACGGGATGAGCAGCGTCGAGCCGATCTGTGCGCCTTGTGCCCAGAAGGCGACCGCCGAATGGACATAGACGACGGGGCTATAGAAGTTCCCGTTCTCCATCAGCCCGAGATAGGGCCAGAGGATCGTGAATGCACTCGTCAGGCAGGCGGTAACAAAGCCGAGTGGAATGACGAAGAGAAAGCGGAAGACAGTTGCCATGGACCGGAGCCGTACTTAGCGGTTCGACACGATTGGGAGACCGGCGGTTGGCGCGGGGCCGGCACGACGAGAGGCAGTGATCGAATGAGGAGAGAAGGCGAGGGACTGTTTCATCGAGCTCAAAGTAAGCGCTGTCGCCGCGATTTCGATGCTTGCCGCTTTGGGGCGGGCGAAGGGACGCAGATCGGCCCGTTCTCTTCAAGACGCGAACCATCCGAGCACGCATATCTGGCTGACCCGAAACCGCAAAATGTTTCAGGTCGCGGCGCTGTTCGATAAGTTGCGAGGCGGTCGTGCCAAAGCCTCCTGGCGATCGGAACGCGACAAGGGCCGACGGGCTACATAACATAACCGTGACGACCGCCCGTTCTTGCGATAAAGACGTGGGAATTGGTTTCCAACCAACTGAGCGACCACGAAAAACCGCTTCTGAACGAGATGTATCAAAACAATTTTTCCGAGAATCGTTCGGCCCGGATCTTGGCGCTCCAGCGAAGCGGTCTCTTGAACCGTACGGGGCACGAGCAGTTCGGGCATCTGACGGATCATGTCCGCGACATTCTGGAAGTCCCCGCTGCAATCGTGACGCTCGTCGACGAAGAGCGACAGGTTTTTGCGGGCCATAGCGGCTTGCCGAGCCCTTGGGACGAGCGCGGCGAAACGCCGATGACCCATTCGTTCTGCCAGTATGTCGTCAATCGGAACGAACCGCTCGAGATCAGCGATGCGCGCCTTGACCCGATGTTGAAGGATAATCCTGCGATCGGCGATATCGGAGTGGTAGCTTATCTCGGTGTTCCGCTCGCTCTACCCGATGGTGAAGTGGTGGGGGCACTGGCGGCGATCCACAACGAGGCGCGTGACTGGTCCGCGACCGATATGAGGCGGCTCCAGTCCATCGCCCGAATGGTCGAGAAGGAGATGGCGGTTCGCATATCCGAGAGCCGCTGGCATTCTCTTTTCGAGAGCCTGCAGGAAGGCTTCGTTCTGGGTTGCGTTGTGCGCGACGAGGCGGGCAACATCATCGACTGGCGCTACGAGGAGGTCAATTCCGTCTGGTACGATCTCGTCGGCCTGGAACGTGGATCGGTCATCGGCCGGACGGTTCGCGAACTCATCCCTGATATCGAGGATGCCTGGGTCGAGGAGTTCGCGAATGTCGTGGATACAGGCACACCCCTGCGCTTCACCCGGCAGGTCGGACCGACGGATCGCTGGTATGACGGAATAGCGCAATCGGTCGGCGGGGATCGCTTTACGGTGATCTTCATCGAGGTAACCGATCGCATCGCTCAACAACGGCGACAGGACGCGTTGATCCGTTTCGGCGACGAGTTGCGCGACCTGAAGTCCGTATCGGATGTCACGCTCGCGGCGGCACGTTGCGTCTCGGACGGCATGCCCGCTGACCGCATCGGTTTCGGATCCGTCGACTGGCGCTCGGAAACTGTTCATATTGCCGTCGATTGGTGCGCCTCGAACATTACCAGCCTCGCAGGCATGCACGAGTTTCGCTCGTTTGGTTCGTATATTGAGGATCTCAAGCGGGGCGATACAGTCGCGATCGACGATGTCGAGACGGACGAACGGACCGCCGCGAGCGCTGAGGCATTCGCCGCCATTCAGATCCGCGCCCTCTTGAACCTTCCCATCATCGAGAACGACCGGCTTGTTCTGGTCGTCTTCGCCCATAGCCGCAACGTCCGTGAATGGTCCGCCGAGGAACTCCAGTTCGTGCGTCAGGTCGGCGATCGAACGCAGGCAGCAATCGGGCGGATCAGGGCCGAAGAGACCCAGGCGGTCCTCAACGGCGAACTCTCCCATCGGCTCAAAAATTCCTTCGCCATGGTCCAGGCCATCGCCACTCAGACGCTCAAGGGCGTAGAGAATCGAGAAGCGGTGAACGCGCTTTCAAAGCGTCTCAGGGCCCTTTCCCAGGCGCACGACGTTCTGCTGCAGGAAAGTTGGTCTTCCGCCCGGTTGCGAGATGTGGTCGCAGCTGTCCTTTCGGTGTTCGAAGTCGGTGATCGTTTCGTGATCAAGGGCCGCAGCATCGAAATCGGCTCCCGTGCCACCTTGTCGCTCTCGCTTCTTCTGCATGAACTTGGAACCAATGCCGTGAAGTACGGCGCCTTGTCCGCGCCGGATGGCCGCGTGGAAATTGACTGTTGGGTCAAGCGAGAAGACGACGAGGAACGGCTGTATTTCAGCTGGAAAGAGCGCGGCGGCCCGCCGGCAAAGGAACCCGAAGGACTTGGGTTTGGTTCACGTATTATCAGGACCGGGCTCATCGGCTCGGGCGGCGTTGTCCTGAATTACGGTGAACAAGGTTTCGAAGCCTTAATGTCTGCCTCTCTGTCGCAGATGCAGCAAACATGACATCGAGATCACGAATGCTCAGCGCCACTGACGATATCGAAAGGGACATCGTGCTCGTGATCGAGGACGAGCCAGTTCTGCGCCTCGAGGTCGTCGATCTCTGCGAAGAGATCGGCTTCGACGTCATCGAAGCCATGGATGTTGAGGACGCCATTGCGATCCTCGAGACCCGTCCCGATATCCGCATCGTCTATATCGATCTCGATATGCCGAAGGGGATCGACGGTGTGAAGATCGCCGCCGCCATCAGGGACCGGTGGCCGCCGATCGATATCATACTGACAGCGTCGACCCTTGATGCGGCTCGCGTGCGTCTGCCGGTCCGGGCGGAATTTTTCGCAAAGCCGATCGACCATTCCCTCGTCGCCAGGATGATGCGGTCGATGGGCTCGGCCCCTTAAGGTCAGCCGCCGGACGAACCTCGCCATCGTCGAAGTGGTGGGAAAGACTATTCGTCGAGCGGCATCGACTCCTGTTACGGGCGAGAATTCGCTCGGGGGGCAACAGGCTTCGTCCGTCGAGATCAGGCCGTCGGCTGAACCGCCTCGCGGTCTTTCTTGCGCATCCGCTCCGATTCCGACTTCAGCTGGCCGCAGGCGGCGAAGATATCGCGGCCGCGCGGGGTGCGGATGGGGGAGGCGTAGCCGGCCTGGTTCACGTAATCGGCGAAGCGCTCGATCTGGTCCCAGTCCGAACACTCGTATTTCGATCCAGGCCAGGGATTGAACGGGATCAGATTGATCTTCGCCGGGATGCCCTTCAGCATCTGAACGAGATTCCGCGCGTCCTCCATCGAATCGTTCACGTCCTTCAGCATCACATATTCGAAGGTGATGCGCCGGGCGTTCGAAAGGCCGGGATAGTTGCGGCAGGCCTCGAGCAGCTTTTCGAGCGGATACTTCTTGTTGATCGGAACGAGCTCGTCGCGCAGCTCGTCGTTCACCGCATGGAGCGAGATCGCCAGCATGACGCCGGTTTCCTCGCCGGCGCGCACGATCTCAGGTACGACGCCCGAGGTCGAGAGCGTGATCCGGCGCTTGGAGACAGACAGGCCTTCGCCATCCGAGATGACGCCGAGCGCCGTTGCGACATTGTCGAAGTTATAAAGCGGCTCGCCCATTCCCATCATGACGACGTTGGAGATGAGGCGCCCCTCCGAAGGGACGATCGCGCCGGCCGGCGTGTTCACCTCGGGAAAATCGCCGAGCCGTTCGCGCGCGAGGAGAACCTGGGAGACGATCTCGCCCGCCGTCAGGTTGCGCACGAGCCGCTGGGTGCCCGTATGGCAGAATGTGCAGGTGAGGGTGCAGCCCACCTGAGAGGAAACGCAAAGCGTGCCGCGCCCTTCTTCCGGAATATAGACCGTCTCGATCTCGACCGGGCGGCCGGCACCGCGCGGCGGAAAGCGCAGCACCCATTTGCGTGTGCCGTCCACCGAGACCTGTTCGGTGACGATCTCCGGCCGCGCGATGGTATAGGCATCGGCGAGCTTTAAGCGCAGTTCCTTCGAGACGTTCGCCATATGGGCGAAGTCCGAGACCCCGCGCACATAGAGCCAGTGCCAGAGCTGGGCCGTGCGCATGCGCACCTGCTTCGCCGGCACGCCGATCTCCGCCAGCGCGTTGCCGAGTTGGTCGCGGTCCATGCCGACGAGTGACGGCTTCTCTCCATTGTCGGCGGCGGCCGGCGAGAGCGCTGCGGCGTCGACGACGGGCCGGGTCTTCGGATCGGCGAGGTCGAGAGAGACGGACATGGATCAAAACCTTCGTGCGGGCGAACGGACTATGCGCGACATTCTGGGCCGAAGCCTGGCTTCGTTCCGATGAGCGCTCAAGATCAATTGGGTTATACGCGGCTAAATGCCGTGTCTCAGGTCATTCTTCAAGCCGCGAGGACTTTGAAAAGGGCTATGAACGCCAAAAGAGCGCCTCGGCAAGGCCGGACGCTCCTTGATAAATGGCTGGCTAAGACCTCAGCGAACCATAAGACGGCTGAAGTGCGGTCGATCCGGTGCTTACTTGCAGTCCTTGATCGAATTCAAAGCTGCGGTCACGCCGGACAGGGAATAGGTGTAGCTCGTATTGGTGCCGCGCTTGGAGGTCGCGGAAATGGTCATCGAGCGGCCGGCGCGAAGATCGGAAACGAGCTGCGGTTCCTGGGCGGCATTTTCCATCCAGGCGGAGTCGTTCTTGGAGAACATCGCGTATTTCTTGCCGTCGACATCCACTTCGACCTTTTCGCCTTCCTTCAACTCGTAGCCCATGACGACCTGCGGCTCGTAGGCGATACCCTGGCCGGGCTTTTGCGAGATGAGGAAGAAAATGTCGCCATGATCGACATTCGACGGCTTCATCTGCTTCGGCGTCGAAAGGATGTAGCAGACCTTCCCGCTCGAATCCGAATAGGCGTATGTGCCCCAATCATTGTACTGGTTCATGCGGGTCGGCGTCTGAGCTGCACTTGCGGCGCTCGACACAATGAGTATCGCCGCCGTCGCCGTCAGGAGTTTCTGGATGGTCATGGTTCCCCACTTCGATTGCGTCTTCATATGGCCTTGAAGGGCTTCCGCGTGTCTCCGGACCGTGGCCGATCTGCCGAAGACCTCGCCTGACCGGGACAATTGCACGGTCCGCCTTTACCGGCGGTTAACGGTGACATGTCACGGGCTCGTGAGCCTCAAGACGATACGGTATTCCCTCATGGGTCCGCACCTTTGGACAAAGGCGTCCACATACCCCACAGTGGAGCGGACCGATCACAATTTTGAGGAACCGAAAGAATCTGGCGACAGTGCGGCGTTGGCGCATCAATCGGTGGGAATTTCAGGTCAATCGGCCGAATTCTCTCCGGCCGGTTCTTCTGGGAAACAGATCAGGACAAGAGGCTCGAAGCAGCGAGGATGGCTCGACGGTAATCCTCAAAGACTGTCCAGGGTCTCTCTTGCCCGGTCATAATGCTCCGGGCGGATATTCGAGCGCACGGCGTTGAACGCTGCGAGGAGAACGGCGATGTCGTCCGTAAAGCCAAGGCCGATGAACATGTCCGGAATCACGTCGAACGGCAGCACGAAATAGAACAGCGCCGAGAACAGGATCGCCCGGCTCATCGCCGGCGTCTTGCTGTCGAGTGCGCAATAATAGGACGCGACCACGTCTTCCACGAACGGAATGCGCCCGATGTTCTTGCGCACCTTGTCGAAGAAGGAGGCGCGGACCTTTTCCTCCTTTTCGCTCTGCTCCTCCGCGGTGCCGGGTCGCAAGATTTCCTGAATGCGGATCCTGTCCAGCGCCATTTTCGACATCCTCCGATGGTGTTCACCCGATGAAATGGGCCCGGTGGGCAGAAGCCTCAAGGGGCGCTGGCCGACGGATCGCGCCGCAAGCCCGTCTATCCGCGAGAATATTCGTAGGCGGTACTCTCGTAGGCATTGGAGGCCTGAGACCGCGCGGGCTCGCGAAGCTCGAAGGGCTCTTCCAGAATATAGGGCCCGCCGCCGATCGACGCCTTGGAGGAATAGAGCCCGAATCGCTTCACCTCGAAGGCGGGCGAGCGATAGCCGCCTTTTTCTGCGAGGTACTTCGCAACGTCCCGATCGCGCGGCTGGCGCAGGCGGGCGATCGTCACATGGGGCATGAATTTGCGCCCATCGCTCGGCAGTCCGAGGCGCTTGGCGATCCGGTCGATCTCTGCCTGAAGTTCGGCAAGCGCCGGCGATCCGACGACGCCGGCATAGAGGGAATGCGGCTTTTTCGGTGTGAATGCACCAAGGCCTTGAAGCGTGATCGAGAAGCGTGGCCGGTCGATCCGGTCCAGTGCCTCCACCAGATCATCGGCGGCGCGCGGCTCGATATCCCCGAAAAAGCGCAAGGTGAGGTGATAGTTTTCCCTGTCGATCCAGCGCGCGGAGGGGAGCCCGCCGGTGAGGAATGTCAGCGTCGTTGCGACATCCTGAGGAATCTCGAGGGCGGTGAACAGACGGGGCATGGATCGTCTCCGTGCAGATGGAGCGGAAGGCGCCTCGGGCCTACCGCTCAAGCTTTCATCCTTCGAGCTATGCCGCAAGAGGGTACCGGCTTTGCGCACAACCCTATCCCGCTCGCGGCTCGTTGATGCCAGATTAGGGCGTGAAACCGGCGTTTTGGGAGAAACACGCCGTCGGTTTTCGGAGGGTAGATCAGGTCTCGATGGATGAGACCACGCAATGAAGGGCATCTCCCATGGCACTCAATGCCAACATGTCTCCAGCTCTCGCCGATATCGAAAGTCCGCAAGCGCTAACTGTCGCGAATCGCGAATGGATTACGATCAGACGCCTCCATCCCGGCGAAAACGACCTCTTTCTCGCGCATCTCGAACGTCTCGATCCGCAGGCAAGACGGTCTCGCTTCGGTCATCTCGTTGGTGAGAAATTTCTTAAATCCTACGCAGGTCGCTCGCTCGCCGACGACACGGTGGTCGAGGGGTTGTTCGTTCAGGGCGTGTTGAGAGGCGTCGCCGAACTCAGACTGTCAAGCGACGACAAACAGGAGGCCGAGGCGGCTTTCTCGATCGAGACCGCGTTTCAGGGCAAGGGCCATGGCGGCCGGTTGTTCAAGCTTGTCGTCGATGCTGCGCGCAATCGCGGCGTGACGCAGCTTCGCATCCAGTGCCTGCGCGAGAATAGCCGCATCCGGGCACTGGCGCTCAGGCACGGTGCAACGCTGATCGCGCATGGCGAGGAACTCGTTGCGGAATTGCCGGCCCATCCGGCCGATCTCGCGAGTGTCCGGACTGAATTGCGCCAGGAGGCCGAAGCCTTGGCCCATGTCTTCTTCGAGTGGCGTCTCGCGAGGTGGAAGCGTTGGGCCACCCCGTTTCTTGCCGCCAGCGGCATGGCGCGTTCGCTCGGCCAGATGTTCGGCACGAGGATCTGATACCCGCCGAAGTGTTCAGTTCTCGGCGGACTGCTGATCGAGCGCCTTGGTCACCGTCGGCATGATATTGTCGACGATGACCCCGACGCCCTCGGCGTTCGGATGCATCTTGTCGGCTTGATTGAGATTGGCTTCCGCCGCGACGCCCTCCAGGAAAAAGGGGTAGAACGTCACGTCGTACTTTTTCGCCAGTTCAGGGAAGATCGGGTTGAAGCGCTGGGCGTAGTCCTCGCCCATGTTGGGTGGGGCCAGCATGCCTGCCAGAATGACGGTCTGTCCGCGCTCTTTCAGCTGAGCGAGGATTTTCGACAGGTTTTCTCGCGTGATCTTCGGGTCGACGCCGCGAAGGGCGTCGTTGGCTCCAAGTTCGACGATGACGAGATCGGCGCTTTCAGGCACCGACCAGTCGAGCCGCGCCAATCCGCCGCTGGTCGTGTCGCCGGATACGCCGGCATTCGCCACGGTGATGTCGTAGCCTTTCTCGCGCAGTGCGGCCTGGAGCTGTTCGGGAAAGCTTTCCCCGGGGCCAACGCCATAGCCGGCGGAGAGGCTGTCTCCGAAAGCGACGATCTGTCGCTGCGATGGTGCGCCAGCGTCCTGAGCCGGCGCGGGCATCGACATAACGAACGGTAACAGAAGCGTCAGGAAGGCGAGAGCCGGTTGGAAGCGCTGCACAACGAACCCCATATGGAAGGTGAAGCGCGGATCCGCGCCCTGATATTTATCCATATAGGTTGAGTGCGATTTGGCGGAACCTGCGATCCGATTACGAAACGTTCATCTCACGCTTGGCAGTGGGGCGAGTTCAGTTCACGTTCTCAAGGGCATCGATCTCGATGTCGAACGCGGTCACTCCGTCGGCATCGTCGGGCCGTCCGGCTCCGGCAAGTCGACACTTCTCATGGTGCTCGCCGGGTTGGAACGCGCGGACGAAGGCGAGGTCGCGATTGCCGGCAAATCCCTCGTGGGCCTGTCGGAAGACGAGCTTGCTGCGTTTCGCGGCAGGAATGTCGGTATCGTGTTTCAGTCCTTCCATCTCATTCCGAACATGACGGCGCTTGAAAACGTCGCTGTGCCGCTCGAACTTGCCGGTGCACCGGACCCGTTCGGACGGGCTCTCAAGGAGCTTGAAAATGTCGGGCTCAAGGATCGTGCAACGCACTATCCGGGCGAACTTTCCGGCGGCGAGCAGCAGCGCGTCGCCATGGCGCGGGCACTTGCGCCCGAGCCCGCGATCCTCATTGCCGACGAGCCGACGGGCAATCTCGATCAGACGACCGGCCGGCAGATCGCCGATCTTCTCTTTGCCGAGCGCGAGCGTCGCAACATGACCCTCGTTCTCGTCACCCACGATCCGAACCTTGCCCATCGCTGCCAGAGGGAGGTCGGCGTGCGCTCCGGCCGGATCGAAGGCGATCGCACCGAAACCACGCGTGACGCCGCCGAATGACAGCCATCGACGCCGATACCTCCCAGGCCCGCAAGGCTGGAACCGCCGATGCGGGCCTCTTGCCGACCATGCGTCTTGCATGGCGCTTTGCAGCACGCGAGATGCGCGGCGGCCTGAACGGCTTCATCATTTTCCTGCTGTGCATCACGCTGGGCGTCGGTGCCATCGCGGCGGTCAATTCCGTCGCCTCGATGATGAGCGACGGCATCGCCCGCGAAGGCCGTGCGATCCTTGGGGGCGACCTGCGCTTCCAGCTCGTCCAGCGCGATCTCACGCCGGAAGAGGCGAGCTATATCGACGGGCTTGGAGAGGTTTCGAGGACCGCCGGATTGCGGTCGATGGTCCGCCTTGAGGATGGTTCAGACCAGTCTCTGGCGGAGGTCAAGGCGGTCGATAGCGCCTACCCGCTCTATGGTTCGGTCGATACGACGCCACCGATCGCACTCAAGACCCTGTTCGAGGAGCGCAACGGTCGATACGGCGCGATCGCCGCCCAGGAGCTTTACGACCGGCTGGGCGTCGAGCCCGGCGCGATCGTGCGGCTTGGTGACGCGGAAATCGAGCTGACCGGCGTCCTCAATCGCGAGCCGGACATCCTCTCCGACGGCTTTGCCTTCGCGCCGCGCCTGATGATGTCGCGTGCGGGCCTTGATGCAACCGGGCTCATTCAGCCCGGCAGCCTCGTCGAATACGATTGGCGCGTGCGCCTGCCGGCCGGCAGCAATGCCGAAGAGTTGGCGGATCAAGCGCGCGAAGAATTTCCGACCGCTGGCTTCCGCATCCGAACCGCCGAAGACGCCGCGCCTTCTCTTCAACGCAATATCGAACGCTTTTCGCAATTCCTCACGCTTGTCGGTCTGACCGCGCTCATCGTCGGCGGTGTCGGCGTCGCGAACGCCGTCCGGGCCTATCTCGACAGCAAGCGGCCGGTGATCGCGAGCTTCAAGAGCCTCGGCGCGGCCGGACGTCTCGTCGTCTTCGTCTATCTGTTCCAGATCATGACGCTGGCTGCCGTTGGTGTGGTCATGGGGCTCATTCTTGGGGCAATCGCTCCGTTCCTGACGGCAAGCTTCCTTGAAAGCGTCATCCCGGTCGGGGCGTCCGCCTCCTTCTATCCCGGCGCTCTGGCGATTGCCGCGCTGTTCGGTTTTCTCACCGCGCTGACCTTCGCACTGCTGCCCCTTGGGCAGACGCGGGACGTTGCCGCGACAGCGCTTTTCCGCGATGCCGGAGCGAGCGCGACCGGGAAACTGCGCTGGACCTATGTGATCGCCACAGGCATTCTTGCCCTCTGCATAGCCGGGCTCGCCCTCTTCATGGCGCGCGACAAGCAGATCGCCCTGACCTTTCTTGGTGGGACGGCGGCCTCTTTCGTCATCCTGCGCGCTGTCGCGATCGGCGTCATGGCGCTGGCGCACCGGGCGCCGAAGGTGAAATCGACGCCGCTGCGGCTTGCTCTTGGCAACATCCATCGGCCGGGTGCCCTCACGCCGTCCGTCGTGCTGTCGCTGGGGCTTGGGCTGACGCTGCTCGTGACGCTTGCGATCATCGACTACGATCTGAGGCAGGAGGTCGGGACGGGTCTTGCGTCCCGTGCTCCGAACTTCTTCTTCGTCGATATCCAGAACAACGAGATCGACCAGTTTCGCCAGACGGTGGAAGAGGTCGCACCCGGATCGACGCTCGACGCCGTGCCGATGCTGCGCGGCCGGATCACCCGTCTCGGCGATCAGGATGTCGCGACGATGGAGATTCCGGAGGAGGGCGGCTGGGTTCTTCGCGGTGATCGCGGCATCACTTATGCTGCCGAACTGCCGGAAAATTCCGCGCTCTCGGAAGGGGAATGGTGGCCGAAAGACTATGACGGCCCGCCGCTCGTCTCCTTCGCGGACGAAGAGGGGCGCGAACTCGGCCTGAAGGTTGGCGAGACGATTACCGTCAATGTCCTCGGCCGGTCGATCACGGCGGAGATCGCCAACTTCCGGGTGATCGAGTGGCAGGACTTGTCCATCAACTTCGTGATGGTATTCTCGCCGAACACGTTCGAAGGCGCACCCCATGCCTGGCTTGCGACCCTGACACTCGATGACGGCGGCGCGGATCGCTCCAATGCCGATGTCGCGGCGCGCGAAAAGCAGATCGTGAACACGATCACCAACGCTTATCCGGCCGTGACCACGGTTCGGGTCAAGGATGCGCTCGATGCCGTCAATTCACTCATCGCCCAGCTTGCGCTGGCGATCCGTGTTGCGGCAGGTGTCGCGCTGGTCGCCTCGGTGCTCGTGCTGGCAGGGGCTCTTGCGGCCGGCAATCGCGCGCGTGTCCACGATGCCGTGGTTCTAAAGACGCTCGGCGCGACGCGGGGCACGCTTATCAGGGCCTTTGCGACCGAATATGCGCTGCTTGGCCTTGCGACCGGCATCTTCGCCATCGGAGCGGGTGCGATCGCATCCTGGTTCGTCGTCGACAAGATCATGACGCTGCCGTACATCTTCGACTGGACGGTCGCGTTGACGACGCTCGTGGTGTCGCTCGTTCTCACTGTCGGCTTCGGACTTGCCGGAACGTGGCGCATCCTGGGCCAGAAGGCAGCGCCCATCCTGCGCAATCTGTGATCGGGTCAATACTTGATAAACGATAGTCTCTGTCACGCGGCGGCAATAATTGCCGTCGCGTACGGCAATTAACGTAAAGTTCGATCTTCTTTCCGATTGTTCATCGAATATCTCGATGCAATCGAAAGACGAAGAGCTTTTTCCATGGTCCTTCGGCAGTTCATGCCGGTCGCGCTTTTTATCTCGGCCGTTGCCGCCATCCTAGCCGCGCTGACCCTTCCCCTCATGGGGCCGATCGGCCCGTTCTACTGGGATACGGTGATCTACTACGATGCCGCCGCCCGCATCGCGAACGGACAGGTCCCCAGCGTCGATTTCCAGACCCCCGTCGGCCCGCTTGGATACTGGCTGTTCTACATTGTCATGCAGTTCGCACCGGATGCTCAAGGGCTCTATGCCGCTTCCTGGTCGACGCTTCTCGTCACTGGGCCCATCATGGCGCTGGTCGTCGCTGAAGTGGGGCGGAAGGCTCCGGGTAAAGCGGCGATCATCGCCGTTCCGTTTCTCTTTTTCTCCGTCCTGCCGTTCAATATCGAGCAATTCTATCCCTATCCGGGCGCTGACGGCTTCGGGATCTACAACCGTCAGACGAGCCAGCTTCTCTACGTGCTTCTGGCATCGCTTCTCTTCCTCAGCCGCCCAATTTTCTTGGTGCTGTCGATCGCCCTGGTACTGCTTGCCCTCTTCCTGATGAAGATTACCGGCTTCGTCGTGGCTCTGCCCCTTGTGGCGCTTGCGGCCGTGACCGGGCGTCTGTCCCTGAAGGGGGCGGGCGGCGTCGCCGCGATCTTTTCGGGGTTCCTGCTTGCGCTTGAGGTCACCACTGGCCTCGTCTCGGCCTATGTCGAAGACATCATCGAACTACTCGTGATGAACGAGCACTCCCTCATCCTTGGCGTCGCCAAAGCGATGGTTACCCATGCCAGTATCGTTCTGACCACAATCGGCCTCGCGATCTGCCTCTTCTGGATCGATCGCGCGGTCTGGCTGCAGAGGCTCGATGCGGTGGTGACGCATCGCTCCTGGAGTGCGGTGAGGGCCAGCCTCGACAGCCCGGTCGCCTGGCTGGGCGCGGCGCTCGTCGCCGGTATCCTCTTTGAATCCCAGAACTGGGGCGGCCAGGCATTCATCTTCCTGTGGCCGGCCGTCGTCTTCTGTCTCTCACGCATCAAGAGCTGGAAGCGCGGAGGGCATTTTGCCGTGGCAGCCTTCGCAGCTGCGACACTTCTGCCGCCGGTGACCGAAATCGGTGGCCGCGCCGTGCGCAGCTACGTGGCACAGTTGCACTATGTGACACTCGACGCCCCTGAACTCGGGCCCCTCGCTCGCGTCACCCAGCATAAGGACGTCTTCGCGCGCGCCGGTTTGATGCGCGATCTCTCCGTCGATCATCCAGATTTCTATGCGAGCGTCGCGGACGCGAACGCGCTGCCGAACTTTCTGCTCTATGCGGAGCCGGAGTTTCAGGCGAACTGGCTCGAAACCATCGCGGCGGGCGTAAACGCGATCGAGCGTTACGAGGCCCGCACAAACGAGCGGTTCGAGACGATCCTCTCGCTCAATTTCGTCAACCCGTTTCCCTATCTCATGGAACGGCAGGCGCCGCGTCACGTCTCGATCGGCGCCGATCCGTTCCGCACCATTCCGCAACCGGACGCCGAGACTATAGCAGCACTTCAAAACACCGATTTGGTCCTCTGGCCGCGGTGTATCGTAACGAACGCAAATCGCCGTATCCGCGACATCTATCAGCCGGGCCTCGAGAACCGGCGTCGCATCCGCCTTTCGCGCTGTTGGGATGGTCTCGTTCCTGCTGGATCGACCGTGCTCGAAGCCGATCTGCGCACAGAAGGAAGAGCCGCGTCTAAGGCGCATCGTCTTCATCGCAAACAGTAACGTTTGTGATGACATGAGCGCGGTGGCGCAATGTTTACAATAGTGACGAAAACTTCACGTCGATGTCACCCAAATTGCTCTGAAAACGCCCTCAAGGCCCGCCGAAACTCTTGTTTCGAGGCTTTTCGCATCGCATATTGAGGCCATCGCTGGGCGTCCCGCCAGCGGCCCTTGATCAACCCGCTCTCTCTCTTTAGTCGAGAGCCAACATCGAGCACCCGACGGGACACTCGTACAAGGATTTGAACGAATATGGCTGACTATCGGAATACCAGCGCGCGGCATGTGCCTGCTGCCGGTACACGAGCGGATATCGACCAGGGCCTGCGCAGCTACATGCTGAAGGTCTACAACCTGATGGCAGGCGGCGTGGCTCTGACGGGCGTCGCCGCTTACGTCATGTATATGCTGGCCTTCGTGACCAACGAGGCCGGCCAGGTCGTCGGTTACACGGAACTCGGCGCGACCCTGTTCGGCTCGCCGCTGAAATGGGTGATCATGCTCGCCCCGCTCGGCATGGTCTTCTTCCTATCGTTCCGGGTCCACAAGATGAGCGTCTCGGCAGCGCAGACTACCTTCTGGGTCTATGCCGCGATGGTTGGTGTGTCCCTGGCCTCGATCTTCGCCGTCTTCACCGGCGAATCGATCACCCAGGTCTTCTTCATCACGGCGGCTTCCTTCGGTGCGCTGTCGCTCTGGGGCTACACCACCAAGCGTGACATTTCGGGCTGGGGTTCGTTCCTGCTCATGGGCGTGATCGGCATCGTCATCGCGATGATCGTGAACATCTTCCTCGCCTCGCCGGCGCTGCAGTTCGCGATCTCCGCAATCGGCGTGCTCGTCTTCGCGGGGCTCACCGCCTACGACACGCAGCAGATCAAGGAAATGTATTACGAGGGTGACGGTCGGGAAGTTGCCGGTCGCAAGGCCGTCATGGGCGCGCTGCGTCTGTACCTCGACTTCCTGAACATGTTCCTCTTCCTGCTGCAGCTGTTCGGCAACCGCAACTAAGCGGTTTTGAAGAGCTGGTCCCCAACCGGCGGATCGGGAAATTCTTAAAGGGCGGCCTTCGGGTCGCCCTTTCTTCGTTTCAGGATAGAGAGATTGCCGCTATCAGTCCCGTCTGGCTTTTCTGATCAACGAACAAGGATGCTGGCCGTGCAGTCCACCGATGTCGCAATCCGTTCCGCATCCAACGCGGATATCGCCGCCATTACCGCGATCTACGAGGATGAGGTCCTTAACGGGACGGCGACCTACGAGCTGGTGCCACCAGACCAGTCGGAAATGCTGCGGCGGTTCGAAGGGCTCGTCGGCAACGACTATCCGTACATCGTGGCGGAAGCAGCCAACGGCATAGTATTGGGCTATGCCTATGCCGGGCCGTACCGGCCGCGCCCGGCCTATAACTGGATGGTCGAGGACACGATCTATCTTGCCCGGGAGGCGAGGGGGCAGGGGATCGGCACGCGCCTGTTGACGGAGCTCATCGGGCGTTCGCAGACACTTGGATTCAGACAGATGATCGCCGTCATCGGCGGCTCCGACAATCACGGCTCCATGCGCGTCCATGCCGGGCAGGGCTTCGAAATGATCGGGACCATGAGGGCGACGGGGCTCAAATTCGGCCGCTGGATCGATACCGTCCTCATGCAGCGATCGCTCGGCGAGGGCATGGAAACCATCCCGGACAAGAACGCCTATCCTGGCACGATCGGACGGTAGATCCGTTCACCGCAGCTTACGCCGGCGCATTTCGCGCCTATGGCGGATTTCGCGGGAAACATCGGGTCGCGCGGCAGCTGGATCGATGCGTCTGGTATGCGAAGGTCCTCAGGCCATCATGCCACGTGCCGGATCGATCACCGTTCAGGCTCTGGCCTTGCCGGACGTTCGCAAACGATCCAGTTTGTTCGGACTAACGAAAAAGGGGGAAACATGGCCGCTGAAACTCTCAAAGGCAAAACGATTTTCATGTCCGGTGGATCGCGGGGTATCGGTTACGCGATTGCCCTTCGGGCCGCACGAGATGGCGCGAACGTGGTCATCGCCGCAAAGACCGACAAACCGCATCCGAAGCTGCCGGGTACGATCCACACGGCCGTCGAGGATATCGAAAAGGCAGGTGGACAGGGTCTTGCGACTGTCTGCGACATCCGTGAAGAGGATCAGGTCAAGGCAGCCGTCGCGAAAGCGGTCGAGCGTTTCGGCGGTCTCGATATCTGTATCAACAACGCCTCCGCGATTCAGCTCACCGGAACGCTCGAAACCGAGATGCGGCGCTATGACCTGATGAACGAGGTCAATGCGCGCGGAACCTTTCTCGTCTCGAAGACGTGCCTGCCGCATCTTCTGAAGGCGGCCAATCCCCATATTCTCAATCTTGCGCCGCCGCTCGACATGACGGCGAAATGGTTCGCGCGCCACACGGCCTACACCATGGCGAAGTTCGGCATGTCCATGTGCACGCTGGGAATGGCGGCCGAGTTCAGGGAACAGGGCGTTGCCGTCAACTCGCTCTGGCCGTTGACGGCGATCGATACGGCTGCCGTGCGCAACGTGCTCGGCGGCGACCAGATGGCGCAGATGAGCCGCAGTCCCGAGATCGTCGCGGACGCCGCCCATGTCATTCTGACCCGGCCGTCGCGGGAGACCACCGGAAATTTCTTCATCGACGAGGTGCTGCTTCGCGAAGAGGGCGTGACCGACTTCTCGCAATACGGACCCGAAGGTGGCGGCGATCCGGTTGCCGATTTCTTCGTGCCGGATGAGATCTTCGAGAGCCTCCCCACCAAGGTTCGCCAGATGTTGTGAGGGCATGTCCGGCCCATGGCGCGAGACCTGATGTCGGGCTCGGTTTCTCACGCCACGGTCGTGTGAAGCCGCTCTGGAGTTTTCGAAAAACGGTGCCCGATTTCCGGTCCGATACTTTCGATGCCGGACCCGCAAGGTCCTGCCCTTGACGCAACGTATCTTCGCCTTCAATCAGCATGACATGCATTTTCGCAGCGCGGAGAACTGACCTTGGCTCGCACCTTCTCTCTCATCGTCATCGCTTTAGCGGGGCTCTCCAGCCTTTCCGCCTGCGTCAGCGCGGGCAGTGGCGATGTGAGCCCGCAGACCCTCGCCGAGCGCTGGACCGGCAAGCCGGTCGATGATTTCTTCGCCCAGTATGGCAGTCCCTTCGCCGAATACGGTCAGCGCGGTGGCGGAGTTCGCTACACCTGGCGCAAGCGCTATACCGCACCTTCGGCAGCGGGGGCTGACGCACCTGAGGTTCGTGTCTGCGAGATCGATCTTTTGACGGATGCCAGCGATCGGATACGCTCGATCGGTGCGACCCGAAATTCGAAGATCCGCGCGGACGAAACGCCCTCGTGCGACGGTGCATTCCGTTCTGATGCCGCTTGAGAGTGAAAAGCCGACCGTCCGGCGCCTCAGCGGTGAGGAGGTGCTGGACGTTCTCGGTGATGTCGCGCGCCTGAGAACCCGTGTCTTCCGGGCCTATCCGTATCTTTATGACGGTGATCTGGACTACGAGGCCGAATATCTGAGGACCTATGCCGAGTCCGATGGCGCTGTCGTGACTCTCGCGACATCGCCGGACGGCGCGGTGGTCGGGGCATCGACCGCGTCGCCTCTTGCCGATCATCAGCCACAGCTTGCCGAGGCATTCGCGTCCAACGGGATCGATCCGGGCGACGTCTTTTACTGCGCCGAGTCGGTGCTGCTTCCCGAATGGCGCGGATTTGGAATCGGGCATGCCTTCTTCGACGAACGGGAGGCGGCGGCGCGCGAACAGGGCTATTCCATCGTTTCGTTCTGCGGCGTCGTGCGCCCCGACGATCATCCGATGAAACCGGACGATTACCAGCCTCTCGACGGATTCTGGATCAAGCGTGGCTATCGCCGTGTCGAAGGAATCGAAGCCCCGATGTCCTGGCGGGATATCGGCGAGGCGGACGAAAGCGAGAAGCCGATGCAATTCTGGATACGGCGTCTCGATTTGAGCGGATAGAGGCGCCGGAGCGGGCGATGTCCGCCCCTTAGGCGCCGGATGCGCTTGAAGCATCCGTGGAAGCAGGGGGCGAAGCCGAATAGAAATCGCACGCTGAAGAATGCTCCTGGGTGCGATGCGTGCTTCAGGTGACCGCTGAAGCGTTGAGCCTCGGTTCGCTGATCTGCGACCGGTTATGGAGCTCGCTGAATGTCGCCGCTCAAGGATCAACGCGTCCCGGCAAACCATACCGGCAATGAATACCCGGGCTTTCCCACGATCGATCGACCGGTCGCAATGCGCGACGCTCAAAAGCTGATTTCAAGAATTGTGAGCCGGATGGTGGGCGTGACAGGGATTGAACCTGTGACCCCTTCGATGTCAACGAAGTGCTCTCCCGCTGAGCTACACGCCCATCCGACGAGGGGGCATAGACCATAGGCCTTTGTCCCGGTCAATAGGGTTCGGCGGGAAAATTATGGGCCGCCGAACCGATCGCAAAATGGCCTCCTGATGGATGGCTAATCAGGCGGCGTCTTCCAGCATCCGGCCGACTTCGTCGACGAGTTCACGCAGATGGAAAGGCTTGGACAGGATCTTGGCATCCTTCGGGGCCTTGGAGTCCGGATTGAGCGCGACAGCCGCGAAGCCGGTGATGAACATCACCTTCAGGTCGGGATCGAGTTCTGTCGCGCGGCGCGCCAGTTCGATGCCGTCCATCTCCGGCATGACGATATCGGTGAGGAGCAGAGAGAACGGTTCCTCGCGAAGGCGTTCATATGCGCTGCCGCCATTGTCGAAGGAAACCACTTCGTAGCCGGCGCGCTCCAGGGCCTTTGCCAGGAAACGGCGCATGTCGTTGTCGTCTTCCGCCAGAAGGATTTTCGTCATCGTCTTGATCCAGGTTATTAAGCCGGCAACGCCTTTAATTGCGCGCCTTCTTCTCGTTCGCGTATATATCAGAACGATGTCATAAAACCTAAAGAGATTGGAACTCTACGGTTAAGAGGCTATTTTCAGACAAGGTCCACAAACGGTCGCAAAGCTGATGCGGTCGCTCCCCAATCCACGTCTGCCGAATAGATCAGACGAACGTCTGAAGAGGCTGAGTTGAACTCCATTCCGACCATTACGACCGCTGAGGGCGAAAAGCCCGCCTTCGTGATCCGCAGGCCGGACGAGATGACGACGCCCCTGATCTTCTGTTCGCCCCATAGCGGGCGGGATTATCCCGTTTCCTTCCTTGAGCGTTCGCGGTTGCCGTCCAATCTCATCCGACGCTCGGAAGACCTGTTCATCGATGATCTCTACCACTTCGTGACGGATCTGGGCGCGCCGATGATCGCCGCGCAATTTCCACGCGCTTTTCTCGACGTGAACCGGGAGCCTTATGAGCTCGATCCGGCAATGTTCGATGGCCCATTGCCCGACTACGTCAACACGCGCTCGATTCGCGTCGCAGGCGGTCTGGGCACCATCCCGAAAATCGTCGCGGAGAACACCGAGATCTATCGAGGGCCGATGAGCGTCGAGGAGGGTCTTGAGCGCATCGATACCTATCACGGCAGCTTCCACGCGGCCCTTGCGGACCTGATTGCGGAAACGAAACGCGTTCACGGCGTCGCGATCCTGATCGACTGCCATTCGATGCCGTCAAACGTGAAGCCGGCAGTCGGCACAAGGCGCTCGAACATCATTATCGGCGACCGATATGGGACGAGTGCCGCGGCGCGCCTCGTCTCTTTCGTGACCTCGAGCTTTTCCCGCGCCGGTTACGACGTCATGCGGAACAAGCCCTATGCCGGCGGCTACATAACCCAGCGCTATGGCAGACCCGCGATCGGCGAGCATGTGCTACAGGTCGAGATCTCGCGCGCGCTTTATTCCGAAGAAATGGAATTTAAAAAGAGCGGCGATTTCTCGAAGGTCGCCCGCGATCTCAAGATGATCTTTTCCTGGGTGTCCCAGAAAGTGCGTGAAACCTATCCGAGCTCCATCGCGGCGGAATGAACCATTTGTGGTCTTATGCCGGCGGCCTTATGAAACCGTTGGTTTCAACGGCCCCTCGGTATGGGCCAAAGCCCGATTGGAAGAGCGGGACAACCGTACCAGCTGCCTCTGGCGGCGATTACTCCACCCAGCCTTTGAGTTCCCGGCGGACGAGAGATTCGATCACATCCATGCCCGGCTCGGAATCGTTGAGGCAGGGGATATGCGTGAAGTTCTCGCCACCGGCCTCGTGGAAGATTTCTCCCGCCTCGCCGGCGATCTCTTCTAGTGTTTCCAGGCAATCCGATACGAAGCCGGGGTTGAAAACGGCGATATTCTTGATGCCTTCCTTGGGCAGGGCTTCCACCGTCTTGTCGGTGTAGGGCTGCAGCCACTCTTCCGGCCCGAAACGCGACTGGAAGCAGGTCATCAGCCGTCCGGGCTCCCAGCCAAGACGCGCTTCGAGAAGACGTGACGTCTTCTGGCAATGGCAATGATAGGGATCGCCCTTCCTGAAATAGCTTTGCGGAATGCCGTGATAGGAGGCGATCACGCGCTCGGGCGTGAAGTCGAGCGTGGCGAGATGGCTCTCGATCGATTTGGCGAGCGCGTCGATATAGACCGGCTCGTCGTGATAGGCCGGCACCGTACGAACCGCCGGCATCCAGCGCTGCGCCATCATGTGCTCGAAGAACTTGTCGTTCACCGTGGCCGTGGTCGAGGCCGAGTATTGGGGATAGAGCGGGAAGACCAGAATGCGCTCGCAGCCCTGTTCCATCAACGCGTCGGTCCGCTCGGCAATCGAGGGCTGACCGTAGCGCATCGCCCAGTCCACAACGACGTTCTGATGCATCGCCATGCGCTCCTTCAGCTTTTCGCCCTGGGAGCGCGTGAAGGTGCGAAGCGGCGACTCGTTCAGCTCGTTGTTCCAGATCTCGGCATAAGCCGCACCGGATTTCTTCGGCCGCGTGTTCAGAACGATCCCGTAGAGAATCGGATACCAGGCGATTTTCGGCCACTCGATGACGCGGCTGTCGCTCAGGAACTCCTTGAGATACCGGCGCATCGGCTTGAAATCCGTGCCGTCCGGCGTTCCGAGATTGACGAGCAGCACTCCCACCTTTGGCGAGCGGACCACGGGATGGTCTGCGGGGAGGGGGCCGATGGCCCGGTCGGCCATGGTTTTCGTCAACGCGTTCATCAGATCAGCCTTTGCATATGCCGGTCGAAAGAGGCTTGGCGATATCCTGCGCGGATTGCATCAGGATTCGTAAGCTCTGATTGGGAGCCAGAGCAGTAAGCCAGTCCGATATAATCAATTCGCAACGCGATGAAACGTGGCGAAGGCGCGCAAATGGGTGAAAAGTCCGTACAGGGCGTTTCCGGTCGGCCTCTATCAGCCTTCAAAGCCGTTCAAAAGAAGAAAGGCACGCCGGGACGAAACCCGAGCGTGCCTCCCAGCCTCTTCGGTGCTGGCTCGATCAGGCGCGCTGAAGCTCGAATCGGTTTCCGGTCGAGGTCGCGCAGGAGAGCGTGTTCGGGGCGGTCTGGTTGCAGTTTGCGGCAACCTGGACGTCGCGGGTCGTCGGCGAATAGACGATGCTGATCTGGCCGGGACCGAGATCGGAATAGGTGCCCTGTGCGAGAACGGCGCCGGTGCCCTGCTCGGTGGACGTAAAGCGGCCTGCGTTGAAGCTTGCCGTGTAGTTCACCGGACCGCCGACGGAGTTCCAGCGACCGTCTATGCCCTGCGGTGCCTGCGGCGGCAGGGTTTCGGTTCCGCCGAGCTGGCAGGCCGATACGAAAGCAGTCGAGAGAAGTGCGGCGGCAAGCGCGATACGACGCATGAAGTTTGAACTCCTGATGTCCATTGGGCGGTGCGCGCGAAACGCAGATCCGCAATTGGAGACAATCTTAAGCAATTCTTTTCAATCGCGTGAAGCGGAAATGCGGGCGCCGCGCAATCGTGGTTAATGATCGACGGATGAGGGCGGTCAATCAGCGTCGAACGCCGCACGAGTGTATCCGCGCAGCGTTCTTATCCCTTGCGTCTCGGCAGAACCGAATGGATCGAGCTCAAGGTCTCCAGCGACTTGATGCGATCGTCACCGGCAAAGCCGACCCAGTACATGGTTGTGCCGGTCACGATGGTCTGCGTGCTTTCGTCGCGGCGCGACCAGTCGCAACGGCTCGCGGCTTCGTCGCCTTCGCAGATCAGGCCCCGCATCTCGTAGGACATGTAGCTGGCGCGCTTCATCAGCTCTTGCAGAAACGCGCTCGTCTCCTCTTCGCCCGCGAGATGGAATTCACCTTCCATTCGCTCGAACCACGGGGCGTCGATGACACCCGCATTGCTGCGTTGGAGAAAGACGGCTCCCGGATAAAAGCGCTTTGCGATCGAGCCGATCTCACCGGTCATCACAGCGCGCATCACGTCTTCGACCGCTTTCCTGCGTTCGTTCAGATCAGCCATTCGCTCCCACTCCAGCAGACCCGCATGAGCCGGTCCGCTGTCGTAAATGTCGAACGCCGGCCAGGTTCATTACTTTGGAACGCTTGTTATAACATGTAATTCTTAGCGGACTAGAATATTGCGGAACTGCCATGGGTCGTTTTCGTCGATATCCTCAGGAAAAAGACCTGGACGGTCGGTCAGCGGCGTCCAATCCGTATAGTAGCCATTAACGGGACCAAGATAAGGCGTCTGCACATGGAGGCAGCGCTTGTAATCCATCTCGTCGGCTTCGACGATGCCCGATTCCGGATTCTCAAGAGCCCAGACCATGCCCGCCATCACGGCCGACGTGACCTGCAGTCCTGTAGCATTCTGATAGGGCGCGATTCGCCGGGTTTCTTCGATCGACAGCTGCGAGCCATACCAGTAGGCGTTGCGATCGTGGCCGTAGAGAAGCACGCCCAGTTCGTCGATGCCGTCCATGATCTCGTTCTCGTTGAGAACATGCAGCTGGCTTTGCGTCTTGCCAGCGGCACCGAACAGTTCGTGCAGTGAGAGCACGGCATCGTTCGCGGGATGGTAGGCGTAATGACAGGTTGGACGGAAGGTAACCTCGTCCTTCTTGTTTCGGTGGGTGAAGTAATCCGCGATGGAAATTGACTCGTTATGCGTCACGAGGAAGCCGTACTGGGGGCCGGGGGTCGGACACCAGGTTCTGACGCGGGTGTTCGCGCCGGGCTGTTCGAGATAGATCGCAGCCTGACAGCCCTTCTTGTGCCCCTTGGCGTTCTTCGGCTTCCACTTTTCGTGGGTGCCCCAACCAAGCTCGGACGGCTGCATGCCTTCCGACAGGAAGCCTTCGACGGACCAGGTGTTCCAGAACACGTTCATCGGCTTTGGGTTATAGGCGCGCTGGGTGTCGCGCTCGGCGATGTGAACGCCCTTCACGCCGGCCTTCTTCATCAGCTTGGCCCAGCCATTGCGATCGTCAGCGGCGGGTTCGTCGAATTCGAGACCGACCGCTTTCGCGACATCGACGAGGCCCTGCTTGACGAACCAGGACACCATGCCCGGATTGGCCCCACAGCAGGAAACGGCCGTCGTGCCGCCCGGCGACTTCATCTTTTCCTTCCGCACGGTCTCGCGCAGGGCGTAATTCGTGCGATCGGCATTGGACATCGTCTTGTCGAAGTAGAAGCCGAGCCAGGGCTCGACGACCGTGTCGATGTAGAGGACGCCAAGCTCACGGCAGAGCTTGATGAGGTCGAGCGAGCCGGTGTCCACCGAAAGGTTGACGCAGAAGCCCTGTCCCTCGCCCTCCGTCAAAAGCGGGGTGAGCAGTTCGCGATAGTTCTGTTTCGTCACCGCCTGATTGACGAAGCGGATGCCGCGTTGATCGAGCAGGTAGCGATCGGCATCGTTGGGGTCCACGACGATGAAACGCGAGGGATCGTAATTGAAATGGCGCTCGATGAGCGGAAGCGTTCCCTTGCCGATCGAACCGAAGCCGATCATCACGATGGGACCGGAAATCGTGGCGTGGGTCGGATAGTCGGGATGGGCCATCATAATCCTCTTGTCTCGGCGCCTTCGCGGCATGACGGGCGGCCGACACTCTTGGGTTCGGCCTGTTACGGGCTGCGCTAGACGGTTTCTTGGTCAATGTGAAGAGGCGGAAATCGATGGCTGCGCGCCGCTCTTCGACTGGCTCACGTCAGGCTTTGCGAACAAATTCCGACTTGAGCTTCATCGCTCCGATCCCGTCTATCTTGCAATCGATGTCGTGATCGCCGCCGACAAGACGGATATTCTTGACCTTGGTGCCGACCTTCACGACCTGGGATGTGCCTTTGATCTTCAGATCCTTGATGACGACGACCGTGTCGCCGTCGGCGAGCGGTGCGCCATTGGCATCCTTGATCTCGTCGTCCGCCTTGGCCGCGCCGCCCGGCGCATCCGCCGACCATTCATGCCCGCATTCGGGGCAGATCAGCGACTGGCCATCTTCATAGGTCAGGGCCGAGCCGCAGTTCGGGCAATTGGGCAATTCGCTCATGATCGTTTCACTTCGTCATCAAAGGCAAGGGCCGGATCGAGCGCCCATGACGGACGCCCGCTCCGGCCCATAGCAGCCTTCACGATCCAGTGATAGCGACGCGCGCCCTCTGCGCGCAGGACCCTCGAAATCAGTCCATCTTTTCCAGTTCGTCGATGAAGCCCGAAATCATCTGCAGACCGCGCGACCAGAAGGCCGGGTCGGAAGCGTCGAGGCCAAAGGGGGCGAGAAGCTCCGAATGGTGCTTCGTGCCACCCGCCTTCAGCATCGCGAAATACTTCTCCTGAAAGCCGTCCTCGGCGTTTTCGTAGACCGAATAGAGCGAGTTCACGAGACAGTCGCCGAACGCATAGGCGTAGACGTAGAAGGGTGAATGGATGAAATGCGGGACATAGGTCCAGTAGGTCTCGTAGCCGTCGCCAAGGCGAACGGCCGGGCCGAGGCTCCGGCTCTGGACCGACAGCCAGATCTCACCGATCCGCTCGGACGTTAGCTCACCTGACCGGCGTTCCTCGTGGAGCGCCCGCTCGAACTGGTAGAACGCGATCTGGCGCACCACCGTGTTGATCATGTCCTCGACCTTGGAGGCGAGCAGCGTCTTTCGTTCTTCCGGCGTCTTTGCCTGGGCGAGAAGCGAGCGGAAGGTGAGCATCTCGCCGAAGACCGAGGCCGTCTCCGCGAGCGTCAGCGGCGTCGCGGCCATCAGCGCACCCTGATCGCCCGCCAGCACCTGATGGACGCCGTGGCCGAGTTCATGGGCCAGCGTCATCACATCCCGCGGCTTGCCCATGTAATTGAGCAGGACATAGGGGTGAACGCTCGGCACCGTCGGGTGCGCGAAGGCACCCGGCGATTTGCCGGGACGCAGCGAAGCGTCGATCCAGCTTCTGTCGAAAAAGCGCTCGGCGATCTCCGCCATGTCCGGCGAGAAGCCGGAATAGGCCGAAAGCACGGTCTTGCGCGCATCGTTCCAGGAAATGTCGCGGCGCTTGGCGTTCGGAAGCGGTGCGTTGCGGTCCCAGAATTCGAGCGCATCGAGGCCAAGCCACTCTGCCTTCATCGCGTAATAGCGGTGCGAAATCGAGGGATAGGCCTGTGTCACCGCGGTGTTGAGCGCATCGACGACCTCGCGCTCGACCCGGTTCGCCAGATGGCGGGAGTCGGCGACATCCTCGAAACCGCGCCAGCGGTCGGAGATTTCCTTGTCCTTGGCCAGCGTGTTGGTGATCAGCGTGAAGGTGCGCAGATTGCGGGAAAAGACATTGGCGAGTTCCGTCGCAGCCTTGCGGCGCTTGTCGCGGTCCTCGTCCTGAAGAAGGTTGAGCGTCGATTCGAGGGCGAGATCGTCACCATCGACGGTAAAGCGCAGGCCGGTCAGCGTCTCGTCGAAGAGCCGGTTCCAGGCGCCTGCGCCGGTGATGCCCTTTTCGTGAAAAAGCTCTTCGACACGGTCCTCGAGCTGGAACGGTTTGTCCTTCCTGAGGTCGACGAGCCAGGGCCGATAATGGGCGAGATGCGGCTCAGCGTCCATGGCGCCGTCCATCACCGCATCCTCGATACGGTTGAGTTCGAGCGTATAGAAGAGAAGGTGAGTCGAGATATCGGTGACGGCGCCCTGGATATCGCCGTAGAACTTCGCGCGGACCGGATCGGACGTGTCGCCCGCATAGATCAGGCCGGCATAGGAGATGATCCGTCCGAGCAGTTCCTCGAGCTTCTCATAGTCGCGAACCGATTGCGCGAGCGAGGCCGGGTCGTTTTTTGCCAGGCCCTCGAGTTTGCCTTTCCAGTTCTCCTTGAACAGCGCCGCATCCTGCCGGGCCCGGTTGAGATCGCTCTGCAGCTCGGGTGAATCCATCGCGGGATAGAGATCGTCGAGGCTCCATTCGGGAAGATCCGAGGTCCCGACGGATACCCTTTCGGCGGCGGAGCTAACGGACATGGAGAAGCGGTTCGTCATGGGCAGAGCCTGATCGTTTCATATGAGAGTTCGGCGAAAAGCCCTAAGGCCATACGCTCGCATGTCCTCTAGATAAACGCTCGGACGGTTTTCGCTAGTTCCGAATTTCCTTCAATTTGAGCGAATCTCCTCAGTCATCGTTTGCCGCGTTTCTTGAGATGGCCTTCAGGGCCCGCGTGCCAGTTTGGGTCAACCCCGCACCAGAAGGGGACAAGTCAACAAGGGTACGGACAATGGCACGACAAGTCTTGGTGGTCGACGACGATCCGATCCAGCGGCGGCTACTCGATGCCCAGATCTCGCGCATCGGCCTTCAGCCGATCCATTGCGACGGCGGGCGGGCGGCGCTCGATATTCTCACCAGTCAGAAGGCGCGCGACGTCGCGGTCGTCGTGCTCGATCTTCTGATGCCCGACAAGAGCGGCCTCGAGGTGATGGCGGAGATGCGCAAGCGCCGCATCGAGATCCCCGTTGTCGTGCAGACTGCCAAGGATTCGGTCGAAACGGTCGTTGCGGCGATGCGCTCCGGTGCGTTCGACTTCGTGGTCAAACCGGTTTCGCCCGATCGCCTTCGCTCCGCGCTCACCAGCGCCTTGCGCATGCTTGATACGCGCTCGAACCCCATGCGCGTTCCCGCCACCCTGCAGCAGGCAACGATGCCCGAACCCATGGCTTCGGTGGTTTTAAGCGCGGCCAAGGCGGCGCGGTCCACCATCCCTGTGCTGATTGGTGGCGAAACCGGCGTCGGTAAGGAATGGATCGCCCGGGCCATACAGAACTGGGGCCCACGCGCGGGCAAACCCTTCGTGACGGTCAACTGCGGAGCCCTGCCGTCGGATCTCGTCGAGAGCATCCTGTTCGGCCATGTAAAGGGCGCCTTCACCGATGCCGCCCGCGAGCATATCGGCAAATTCCGCGAGGCCGATACCGGCACGCTGTTTCTCGATGAGGTCGGCGAACTCACACCGGCGGCTCAGGTCAAGCTGTTGCGGGTGATCCAGGAAGGGCTCGTCGACCCGGTCGGCGCCGATGCGCCGGTCAACGTGGATGTGCGCATCCTGTCCGCGACCAATCAGTCACTGGTGACCGCCGTCGCAGAGGGCCGGTTCCGGGAAGATCTCTATTACAGGCTCAACGCCTTCGAGTTGACGGTTCCGCCCCTTCGCCTGCGACGGCAAGAAATCCGCAGCCTGGCAAACGCGTTCCTCCAGCGCTTTGCCGAGACAGAGCCCCAGTCGCCCGCCCGGCGTTTCTCTCCCGCAACCCTTGATCTTCTTGAGAGCTTCGACTGGCCGGGAAACATCCGCCAGCTCGAGAACATGGTGCACCGGGCCGTCGTCATGGCCGAGCGGGAAACGCTCCAGCCGGCCGATTTCGATGCGTTGCTCCTTGCCAACAACGCGCAGCAGGCGGTTGAACGTACCAACACGCCCGATCGGCCGATGATGCTGGAACTGGCCGAAGAAGCGCAGCCCTGGCAGGGCGGTACCAGCGATCTCCTGCGCGATGGTCGGGGCGAGCTGAGGAAACTCGACGAGATCGAAGCCGACATCATCCGGATCGCGCTCGCCCAGTATAATGGGCATATGAGCGAGGTCGCGCGCCGGTTGGGGATCGGCCGCTCGACGCTTTACCGCAAGCTACGCGAATACGACATCTCAGCCCCTTGAGGCCCATGTCTGCGGTCATTCCGCTTCCCGCGAGATTTGCTGGTTTTAGACTATCTGCGGGCGCGATTTTACGGCGAACCGCCCGGTCATTCGGGGCGGCTGTCTCAGAGTCATGTGCGGCCCGGTTTGTGCTGCGATGCAAAAAATCTTGATCGCAAACGCGCTTCACCCGTTTTGCAATGATCAGGACCCGTTGGGGATATTTTAACCTTTACCCAACCTTAACTCTTCTCCAATAAAGTCGAAAAATGCGGCCAAGGTGTCATTCTTATGCCGCAGTTCACAGCGAACTGTGGCGTCAATGATAGCGGCAATCCGCTGACGTAACGGTGTCTTGGGGGATACGAGGCACCGGAACGCTCGATCGGAAGGGGATGGGCTTTGAAATTTGCAACCACCGCCGCGCGCCTGCGCCACTGGGCCATTGCCCTTGTCGCATGTGCCACAGTTTTTGCCGCGTTCGGGCCTGCGACGGCATCGGCCGAGACGCGCACACTGAAATTCTACAATCTGCACACCAAGGAGCGCGGCAGCTTCGCCTACAAGCGCAATGGCCGCTACGATCAGGGTGAGCTCAAGAAGATCAACTGGTTCCTGCGTGACTGGCGCAAAGGCAAAGCCACCACGATGGACCCGCAGCTGCTGGACCTGATCTGGGAGGCTTACCGGCAGGCCGGTGCGCGCGATTACATCAACGTTGTCAGCGGCTACCGCTCTCCAGCCACCAACGGCATGCTGCGCCGGACCCGTGGCGGGCAGGCCAAGAAAAGCCAGCACATGGTGGGCCGGGCTCTCGATTTCTTCATTCCCGGCGTCAAGCTTTCGACGCTTCGCGCGATCGGTCTCAAGATGCAGGTCGGCGGCGTTGGCTTTTACCCCAAATCCGGCTCTCCCTTCGTTCATTTCGACACGGGCAATGCCCGTCACTGGCCAAGGATGAGCCGGCGCGAGCTCGCTGCCGTGTTCCCGAACGGCGGAACTGTTCACGTTCCGTCCGATGGTAAGCCGCTTCCCGGCTACCAGCAGGCGCTTGCCTCCTACAAGCAGCGCCGCGCGGCGGGCGATCTTCAGGTCGCTAACGCCTCTTCGTCTTCCGGTGGCGGAAAGACGCTTCTCTCCATGCTCTTCGGTGGCGGGGCCGACGAGGAAGAGGATAATGCCGAGGCCATCCAGGTGCCGACGCAGGTTGCCCGGGCTCAGCGGCAGCCGCAGCCGCAGGCTCCGGTCGTCGCCAGCGTCGTTCCGACCTCCCGGCCGAGCAACTCCGCGCCGCGTCCGGCAGCCGTCGCAATGCTCGATGCCGGCTTTGATACCAGCCGCGACCGCCGCAACGATCCTGCTGCCGCAGTCAATGGCGAACTGGAAGAAAGCCAGGTCGCTTCGCTCGATCCGAGCAATATCCCTGCGCCACGCTGGGCTCCGGCCCGCTCGGTCCCCGCGACGGTTCAGAACAGCACGCCGGAACGGGCAGCTCCCTCTCCCGATGCGACGGCTGCGATGATCGCCGCGCTTGAGAGCCAGGCCCAGGACGAAAAGCGGATCGGTTCGGAACTCGCCTATGCGGTTCCAACCCCGAGCGGCCGCCCCGCCTTCAGCTCCGTGTTGAAGAACGAGGTCGCCGCGATCGTCCCGAAAGATGCGCCGAAAGCGCCACCAGCAATGCGCCAGGTCTCGTTGCCGCAGCCAAGCCTTCGTCCGAAGCATGAACCTGCCGCGTCAACTTCAAGCACTGCTGCTGTGAAGCCTGCGACCGATAAGAGGGCTGTTGCTGCCGTGACAGCCGCCCTCGAACCGAAGAAGAAGCCGATTGCCGAAAAGGGTGGATGGCCGCTTCGCTTCCTGCACTCCGAGGCCGGTCAGGCCGCGAGCCGCGATCCGCTCGTCAGGATCGAGAGCGAGGACGACATCAACGCCCGCATCGAGGCGGCAGTCTCCTTCGATTGAGCGTGATGTCCGCTCGGGCTTTTAGAAATCAATCGCTTCAAACTGATAAGCGGCGCTCCCTCGGGGGCGCCGTTTTCGTGTTCGGGTGTGGTGCGCGTCAATGAGGTCAAGAGAAAGAGTTCGCGTATCCGCGAAGCGGCTCAGCCCCCATGGACGGGAGAAATTACTCGGCATCGATCAGCCAATCATTCGTCCGCTGATCCAATTATGTACTGCGCGTGCCGTCGCTGCTGTCGTCGTGGCGCGCGAGTGCCTCTTCCAGAATATGGACGCGGAGAGCCGATGAGAGATTGATGGTTACATCCCGCGTCTCGTCGATCTTGGCCACGAGCTCGGCGACGCTGACGGCCTGCTCTTCGGCAAGCTGGTTCAGCCGGCGCCAGAACGCTTCCTCAAGGGTGATGGAAGTTCGATGACCGCGAATCGACAGGGAACGCTTGATGGTCACGCCGGATCGTCCGGCGCTTCTGCATCGTCTCTGGAGGTGAGTTGACCGCGATCGCGCTTGTGACCATCGAGGGCCTGATGCGCCCTGGATCGGAGCGCATCTTCAAGCGATTTGAGCCTTGCCGGCGTTCCGAATTTGATGCGGTTGTCCGCTGCCTCGGCCTCGCGGTCGATGCGGGCCTTGGCTTTTCGCGCACGTCTCAGATTGACGATGTCGCCCATTCCGTGGTGCCCGTCAGATCAGGGCTTCTTCCGAAACGCGTCGAGGGAGACGACCTGAGCATCCGGACGCTCTTCTTCGCCCGTATTCTCTTTATCGCCGTCATCGGCCGAAGCGCCGCCGCCGGCTTTTTCACGCACCGGGAGAGGGGTCGCCGAGAGCGCGCCGCCGGATGGCATATCGTCCTGCGTCATCTGATCGTCGGCGCCGTCCGAATTGGCCGCTTCGGTGCCGCGCACGTCGAATTCCAGTTCGAAATTGACAGACGGGTCGTAGAAACCGCGAACGGCTGAAAACGGGACGAGCAGCTTTTCCGGGATATCGGAGAAGGACAGGCCGATCTCGAAGGAGCTGTCGGTGACGTTCAGATCCCAGTATTGGTGCTGAACCACGATCGTCATCAGGTCCGGATACTTCTCGCGCAGACGCGAGGAGATCCGCACGCCGGGTGCGGAGGTGAGGAAAGTGATGAAGAAATGGTGCTCGCCCGGCAGGCCTGTTCTTGCAACCTCGCCGAGCACTTTCCGAATCACCCCGCGAAGGGCGTCCTGCGCAAGCACGTCGTAGCGGATGAGGTCTTGGCTCATGCCATGGTCCCGGTCTCGAAAATCGTCTGTGACGCTTTAGCAGGCGCCATGAGAAAAGTGGAGGCTTCTGTTGCCAGGCGCCTCCGGGCCCCGCCTAGGAGTGCGAACCCCCAGGGCTTGATTCGAAGCTATCGCACCGCTTACGCGGCGAGACGTGCTTCCGCATAGTTGTCGTTTGCAACTATTGATACGGCCCGATGACGGCGGAACCATTCCGAGCAAAAATTCGATCTTTACGCCCTCGTCGATCCTATTTCGCCCCCGCCGCATCACATCGTGCCCGCCTGGAAGGACGGTTTTGATGGGATGTGGTGGAGGCGCCGGGTACCGCCCCCGGGTCCGAAAGGTTTATTGCATCGAACGTTTATCGCCATAGCCGGAACAAGTCCGACACCGCGCAATATAGGGATAATAGTCCTGACTGGAAAGGGCATTTCCGCTGGCCTTCATGCCCGCCGGCGGTGCAGCCTCGCCCAGTCTGGAAATCCGACGCGCTTCGATCGTGAAATGACTCGACTTTCGCATCCCAGCCGTGGAATCGCTGAAACCGGATGCGAAAAGTGGTTTCGCCAGGTTATGGCACTTTGACCGATTTCGCCGAGGCTCATGCGACAATGCAGGTTTTACAGTGCGGCAATATCTCGATCTTCTGGAACGGGTCCTCGACCAGGGGGTGACCCGCGGCGACCGAACAGGGACGGGGACCCAGTCCGTCTTCGGACATCAGATGCGGTTCGACTTGTCTGAGGGCTTCCCGCTTCTGACGACCAAGAAGCTGCACATCCGTTCTATCGTTCACGAGCTTCTCTGGTTTTTGAAGGGCGATACCAACATCGCCTATCTGAAGATGAACGGCGTGCGCATCTGGGACGAATGGGCCGACGAAAATGGTGACCTCGGTCCCGTCTACGGTTCGCAGTGGCGGTCGTGGCCGGACTATGATGGCGGTCACATCGACCAGATCGCTGATGTCCTGATGGCGATCCGGACGAAACCGAACTCGCGCCGGCTCATCGTTTCGGCCTGGAACCCGGCGCTTGTCGACGAGATGGCGCTGCCGCCCTGCCACTGCCTGTTCCAGTTTTACGTGGCGGACGGCAAGCTTTCGTGCCAGCTCTACCAACGCTCGGCCGATATCTTTCTCGGCGTCCCGTTCAACATCGCATCCTATGCTCTCTTGACCCATATGATCGCACAGGCCTGCGACCTCGGCGTCGGTGATTTCGTTCACACGCTCGGTGATGCGCATCTCTATCTCAATCACCTCGAGCAGGCGCGGCTGCAATTGACCCGGACACCCGGCCCTTTGCCGGTCCTCAATCTCAATCCAGAGGTCCGCGATCTCTTCGCCTTCACTTTCGAAGACATTGCGATCGAAAACTACGAGGCGGCACCGCATATCGCGGCTCCGATCGCCGTATGAGCATGCGGTTCCGGATCGAATTCGTGGCCGTCGTCGCAGCTGCTAGAAATGGGGTGATTGGTGCGGACGGCGGCATGCCGTGGTCGATCCCGAGCGATCTGAAGCGCTACCGTCAGCTCACCATGGGAAAGCCCATGATCATGGGCCGCAAGACGCTTCAATCGATCGGCAGAGCGCTCGATGGACGCGACTCGATCGTTCTCACCCGCGAGCAGAGCCTGCCCATCGAGGGCGCGATCATCGCGAACGGACCGGGCGATGCGATGGCGAAGGCGATCCAGTGCGCCATGAACCGACGTGCCAATGAGATCGCCATCGTCGGCGGCGCCGAAATCTACCGCCTGTTCTGGGATGACATCGATCGGATCGCCCTCACCGAAATCGATGCCGAACCCGAAGGCGATGCGGTGTTTCCGCACATCGATGACGATGAATTCAAGCTTTTGTCAGAAGAGGACTGGACGCGCGGCGACCGGGACTCGGCGGCCACGCGATTCAAGTCCTACGCGCGAATACCCGACGTTCAACAAGATTAACGAGGTGCGACCAAATCGAATTGCAAGTGTCCGCAAGTCGATCGTTCACCCCTCAAAAGCGATCCTGCGCCGAAGGTCTTCGATTTTCCACCGCGCCGGACGCGCAAAACGGTCGCGGGCGCGTTGAAAGCAGAATTTGCAACTCTTATAAGAACCTGCAGACGGTTTAGAGCGAGCGGTGCTTTCTGCCCCTTCGCGCTTTTCATCAATTGAAAGGACTTCGATGCCTTGGAGCAATCAGACCGGTGGCGGCGGGAATAGTGGGGGCCCCTGGGGGCAGCGACCGCAAGGCCCGCGACCCGGCGGCGGTGGCAATAGCGGCGGCCCGAACAACAGCCCCGATCTAGAGGATATTCTGCGCCGTGGTGGCGATCGGCTGAAACGGGCGATGCCCGGTAGCGGCGGCCCGAGCGGCGGCGCTGGGGCGATCGTGGTGCTCGTCGTGGTCCTGCTCGGCATCGGCTGGCTTTTCAAATCCGTCTACACCGTCCAGCCGGACGAGGTCGGCGTCGAAATGCTGTTCGGAAAGCCCAAGCAGGAACTCGCCGAGCCCGGTCTGCACTTCATCTTCTGGCCGTTCGAGACCGTCGATACCGTTCCTGTCGTCGAGAGCCAGATCACCCTGGGCTCCAGCCAGCGGGGCGAAAACTCCGGCCTGATGCTGTCCGGCGACCAGAACATCGTGGATGTGCAGTTTGCCGTCCTTTATCAGGTCGACAATCCCCAGAACTTCCTCTTCAACGTTCAGGACCCCACCTCGATGGTGCAGCAGGTCTCTGAAAGCGCCATGCGTGAGGTCGTTGGGCGCCGTCCCGTGCAGGACGTCTTCCGTGACGATCGTGCCGGTATCGCCGACGAGGTTCGCGAAATCACGCAGCAGACACTGAACGAATACGGCACCGGCATTCGGATCAACGCAATCTCGATCGAGGACGCCGCGCCGCCTCCGCAGGTGGCAGATGCCTTCGACGAGGTGCAGCGTGCCGAGCAGGACGAGGATCGTTTCATCGAAGAGGCGAACCGTTATCGCAACCAGCAGCTCGGTCAGGCACGCGGTGAAGCGGCGCAGATCCGTGAAGACGCTGCGGCCTACAAGAGCCGTGTCGTTCAGGAGGCTGAAGGTGAGGCGCAGCGCTTCTCTTCCATTCTCGTGGAATATGAAAAGGCCCCGGACGTGACGCGCAAGCGTATGTTCCTCGAGACGATGGAGGGCGTTCTGCGCGACTCCAACAAGATCATTCTCGAGGGGAATGTCGGCGGCGAGCAAGGCGTGGTGCCGTACCTTCCGCTGAACGAATTGCAGCGCCAGAACGCCAATTCGAACCGCAATAACAGCAACGGCGGCAGTGGCGGCAACGGCACCACCGCTTCGGTTCCGCCAACCAGCGCGAACAGCCGTTCGGTGCCGGGAGGGCCCAATCGATGAATAAAATCTATGCCCTCATCGCCGTCATCGCGATCGCCGCGCTCGTGGCCTGGAACTCGATCTTCATCGTCAACGAGAAGGAGCAGGCCATCGTCCTGCGCTTCGGCGAGATCCAGCGGGTCGTGGACGAGCCCGGCCTGTACTTCAAAATGCCGTTCGGCTTTGCCGGGGCCGACACCGTGCAGATGCTTCCCGATCGGCTCCTGCGGTTCGATCTCGACGATATCCGCGTTCAGGTGTCAGGTGGTCGCTTCTACGTGGTGGACGCGTTCCTTGTCTATAATATCGCCGACGCCGCGCGCTTCCGGCAGGCCGTTTCGGGCTCGATACCTCAGGCAGAACAGCGTCTGCGCACCCGTCTCGATGCTGCGCTGCGTCGTGTCTACGGTCTTCGCGGCTTCGAGGCTGCGCTCTCCAACGAGCGTGGTGAGATGATGCGGCAGGTGCGCGACGAGATCATTCCCGATGCCCAGACCCTGGGTGTCGAAGTGGTCGATGTCCGAATTCGCCGAACCGATCTCACCGACGAGGTCTCCGAGCAGACTTATGAGCGTATGCAGGCCGAGCGTCTCGCCGAGGCCGAGCGTCTGCGCGCTCGCGGTCAGGTCGCGGCTCGTGAGATCCGCGCCGGTTCTGACCGTGAGGTTGTTGAAACGGTCGCATCTGCCCGCCGCGATGCGGAAATCCTGCAAGGTCAGGGTGATGCGGAGCGCAACCGCGTCTTTGGCGAGGCCTATGGTGCCGATCCGGAGTTCTTCAACTTCTACCGCTCCATGAGCGCCTATCGTCAGGCTCTCGAAAACTCCGGTACAACGCTGGTTCTGTCGCCTGATTCCGAGTTCTTCCGCTATTTCCAGAACGACGGTGGACAGTCTTCGAACGGCGGCAATCAGATCAGCCCCAGCGATCTGCCCGAGATCAACCTTCAGTCCTCGGGCAACAACGCGAACGGCGCAGCTGTCGGCAGTGATGGGGAGGCCTCATCCTCCACCAACGGGTCGGCAGCGTCTTCAGCCAATGGGTCGTCCGCCGGCGGTTCGACGACGCCGGCTGGCGGCACTTCTTCCGGTCAGCCAGCGCCAAATGGCGGTGGCGGAAACACCGGCGCCGCAACTGGCAATACGGCGGTAGCGCCTCAGGACAGTTCCGCTCAGTGACGGACTTCCTTACCGCCCTCGGTCTCCTTTTGGTGATCGAGGGCGTTGTCTATGCAGCCTTCCCATCTCTCGTGAAGCGCCTTGCCGCCGAGGCATCGCAATCACCTGAGCAGTCTTTGCGGATCGGCGGCCTTTGCGCTGCAATCATCGGGTTCGGCATCGTCTGGCTCCTGCGCCATTGATATCGTATCCGGCTGATCAAGCCGAGGACGGTATAGAAGCCCCAAGCGGCGCCGACACGTTTTCAAATCCGTGATCGCGAAACGATCAAGCGGATTTCATATAAGGCGGAGCCTCGCTGCCCCACTGCAGCGGCCCACACCCGCTTTGCACATTTGTTTGATGTCTCGATTGAAACCGGCCGGAACATTTCGCCCTACTTGCGCGATGAGCCTCCGGCGTGAAAGCTTGTGCTCTTGGCATAACGCGCCGACCGGCAGCGGCCTTGAGCCGACCCGGATGTCCGACGAGAACGGAAGACGACACCGCCGATGAAATCTCTCCTGCCGCGCCTTTTTCTCACCACCGCGCTGATGGCGTCATTCGCCGGGCCTCAAGGCCATGCGCAGACGCCCGATCAGGGTCAGGGCAGTGGGCAGAGCGATGCCGTCGAAGAGGGTGTGAGGACCCCGGATCTGCAACCGGAGGCGCAACCGGATGCCGTCCCGGAGATACCCGAAGCACCGGCCGATACACCATCCGAGCAGCCTTCTTCGGACAATCCCTCAGGCAATGGCGAAGCTCCCGAGACGGACAACCCCGCCGAGCCCTCGTCTCCGCAGCCCCCGGAAGAGACGCAGCCTTCGGAACCGAGTGCTCCCGAAGCCGAGGCGGAAGCGGTGGTTCCTGCCTTGCCTGCGCCGCCGGTCGAGGGAAGTGGAGGGACGACGGGTTCCGCTGCAGGAACCGTCAGTCAGTCGACCGTCACGCGGCCTTCATCTCGCCAGGGGCCGGAGTCGGTCTCCGAGCTTGCCGAGAGCCTGCTCGATGCCGTGGTGAACATCTCGACTTCCCAGCGGGTCGAGCGGCCCGGCGGTGGTATTCCGCCGCTCGAAGCGCCGGATGGATCGCCGCTTCAGGAGTTCTTCGACGATCTCCTGCGGGGCGACAACAATGAGAGCGGCCGCCGTGTTCAGTCCCTCGGCTCGGGCTTCGTCATCGATCCATCGGGCATCGTCGTGACCAACAATCACGTGATCCAGGACGCAGACGAGATCACCGTCAACTTCGCCGACGGCTCGCAACTCGATGCGGAGCTGGTCGGTCGCGACACGAAGACCGATCTCGCCGTCCTCAAGGTCAAATCCGACGAACCGCTCGCCTCCGTCGCGTTCGGCGATTCCGAGACGATCAAGATCGGCGACTGGGTCATGGCGATCGGCAATCCGTTCGGCCTTGGCGGTTCAGTCTCGCTCGGCATCGTTTCGGCGCGCGGCCGCAACATCAATGCCGGGCCATACGACAATTTCATCCAAACCGACGCGGCGATCAACCGAGGAAATTCCGGCGGGCCGCTGTTCGACATGGACGGCAATGTCGTCGGCATCAACACGGCGATCATCTCACCCACCGGGGGCTCGATCGGTATCGGCTTCTCGGTTCCGTCCAATCTCGCGATCAACGTGGTCAATCAGCTTCGCGAATTCGGCGAGACCCGTCGCGGCTGGCTCGGCATCCGCCTGTCCGCGGTCACGGACGATATCGCGAACGGCCTCGGCATCGGCGAGGCGCGCGGCGCGATCGTGGTCGGCACGATCGATGGCGGTCCGTCGGAAGGCGTGCTCAAGGCCGGCGACGTGATCACGTCCTTCGACGGCAAGGCGGTCGATTCATCCCGGGACCTTCCGCGTATCGTGGCGGAGACGCCGGTCGGAAAGGCGGTCGAGGTCGGGATCCTGCGCAAGACGTCTCGCGAGTCCGATGCCGAACCCATGACGGTGACCATCACGCTTGGCCGGCTCGAGGACGGAGAGCGGCAGCTCGAAGAGGAGCAGAACGGTAACGACGACGAGAATGCCGACGACGAGAGCGGGGCCAACCAGCCCGAAGAAGGCAGCGGCGAGAGCAGCGCGGTCGAGCCAGTTCTCGGTCTGACGCTCGGCGAGATTACCGAGGATGCCCGCTCCACATACGATCTGCCCGACGATGCCAAGGGTGTCCTCATCGAGAACGTGGCGGCGGGATCGAATGCGGCCGAGAAAGGCATCGAAGCCGGCATGCTCATTCGCGAGGTCGCCCAAGAGACGGTGTCGTCTGTGTCAGATGTCCAGGACAAGCTCGCCGAATTGCGACAGGATGGTCGGCGAAACGCCTTGTTGCTGATCGCCAAACCGGACGGCGATCTGCGATTTATCGTTCTGCCGCTCGACTGATACCGTATCCGGCTGATGACGTCGGGGACGGTATCGAAGCCGCAAGCGGCGCAGATACGTTTTCGCATTCATGATCGCGAGGCGGTCGGTGGATGTCCCGGACGGCACATCGCAGGATCTGAACGCGCCTTCGGCTGAGGTCATTCGCCCAGATGCCGGGCGTTGCAGCATGACAAGGGAGTCGGCAGCGAATGCCGGCTCCCTTGTCGTTTCGAAAGAAATAAAAGAGCCGGATCGACCGTTGAGAAATCACGCTTGCATCAAGTAAAGGTGAGGAGGACTTGAGGTGCTGTAGAAAAAATCAATTCCATCTGCATCTTTTTGAAAATTGCATCGTATCTTCACGCTTTCGTGCTGTTGCTTACTTGTAACATGCTGTTTTCTAAAGTCTTTTCGGGACGATTTCATCTTGCGGCACGGCCGCTTTCCCGTCAGGAATTGCGAGACTTGAACGGGACCTCTGCCGATAAATTCGGTGCCCCGCTTCACTCATCGCTCAATCCGGCAAGGGACATAGATCCATATGAAGCGCCTCCTTCTTTCGACCGCAGCCATTGCCATGATGACGGCACCCTCGCTCGCAGCGGACGTTATCTACGAAGAGCCAATGATGGCTCCGGCTCCCATGGCGATCGCGCCGGTCGCATCCGGCTGGACGGGACTTTACGTCGGTGTTCAGGCCGGCGGTGCGTTCAACCCCGAAGATCCGGACAATGTCGCACTGCGCACGAACGGTTTCGCGTTCGGTGGCTCGGCAATCCAGCGTGCTTTCGGCTCCAACTTCGACTCGAATTTCGATTCGAGCTTCATCGGCGGCGCGCATATCGGCTATGACTATCAGATCGACAGTGTCGTGCTCGGCGTCGTCGCTGATATCAACGCGATCGACGTGACCCGCTCATCGAATGCCGACTCCTCGACGCCGGCCTTCTATCGCACCAACCGCAATCTCGACTATCTGGGTACCGTTCGCGCCCGCGCCGGTTATCTCGTAACCCCGTCGGCTCTCGGCTACGTCACGGGTGGTCTCGCATATGGCGATGTCGACTACTCCTTCTCCACGAATTCGCCGGCTGTCATGGGAGCCAACCCGGCCGCGATCGTGATGGAAGACGAAGACAATGTCGGTTACACCGTGGGTGCCGGCATGGAGGTGAAGTTCACCGACAACATGTCCTTCGGTGCCGAATACCTCTACACCAACCTTGGTGGTGGCGGTTCCACGCGCCTGTCGGGTGGACCCTTCGCAGGCGGCGCCGGTGGATCGACCGATTTCGTCGTGGACGACGATTTCGACTTCCACACGATCCAGGCGAAGATCTCCTATAAGTTCAACTGATACCTGCTGGCCAATCCTGACCTGGACCCAGCACGAAACCGGCGTCGAAAGGCGCCGGTTTTTTCGTGCCTAGGGACCGATGCGCCGCTATCCTCGTTTCCAGAAGAAGCATGGGGAGGAAAAGCGATGACGGAAGATATGTTTGCGCGGGCCGTCGACGACCGCAATCTGGAGCTCGGCGAGGGGCCGAGCTACGATCCGCTGACGGATAAAGCCTATTGGTTCGATATCCTGGGCAAGACGCTTTACGAAATGGACTGCGGCAGCGAGGCCGTCACGGCATATTCCCTTCCGCGGATGGCAAGCGAGATCGCCGGCATCGATGCGGGCCGGCAGCTCGTCGCCATGGAAGACGGTTTCTACATTCGGGACCGCGCGAGCGGCGATCTTGAGCTCCACCTTCCCCTCGAAGCGGACAACCCGGATACGCGGTCGAACGATGGCGGCATCCATCCGGCCGGTGCGCTCTGGATCGGCACGATGAGCAAGAGCGGCGTGCGCGAGGCGGGTTCGATCTACCATTACCGCGCGGGCAAGGTGACGCGGCTCTTCGAGGGGATCTCGATCCCCAACGGCATTTGCTTTTCGGCCGATGGCGAAACCGGCTATTTCTGCGACACCGCCGTCAATCGCCTTATGCGCGTGGAACTCGACCCGAAAACCGGGCTCCCGACCGGGGAGCCGGAGGTCTTTCACGACCAGACTGGCGGGAAGGGCGCACTCGATGGCGCGTCGGTCGATGAGGCAGGCAATCTCTGGATCGCCCTGTGGGGGGCGAGCGGTGTCCTGGTCCTGACGCCGCAAGGTGAGGTTATCCGCACTGTCGAGATCCCGACGCGCCAGCCGACCTGCGCCGCCTTTATCGGGCGCTCGGCGGAACGGCTTCTCGTGACGACCGCCTGGGAGCACATGGAGCCTGAGCGCCGGGCGATCGACAAGAATGCCGGGAAGACCTTCATCCTCGAACCTGTTGCGCGCGGACGGCACGCACCGCCGGTCGTCATCGCGTGAGTGATGATGGCGACCGGCCGCGATAGGTCGAAGGCGAGCGAAACGTTCAGACCGCTTCGGCGAGGCCGCCCTCGGTTTCGGTGACGGAGGATGGCTCCTCACCCTTGGCCAGAAGGAACCCTTCGTCGAGCCAGCCGGTGATCCCACCGATCATTTCCTTCACGGGCCGGCCCAGTTTCGAGAGCCGGACGGCCGCCTTGTTCGCGCCATTGCAATGGGGCCCGGCGCAATAGACGATGAAGAGCATGTCCTCGTCCCATTCGCTCATCCGCCGTTCGGTGATCTTGCCATGGGGAAGATTGATCGCGCCGGGAACGTGGCCCTGCCGGTAAAGGGCGGGGCCACGGACGTCGAGCACCACGAAATCGGTCGCCTCTTGCCGAAGGCTTTCGTGGGTGTCCCAGCAATCGGTCTCGTAACGCAGCCGCCTGGAGAAATGATCGAGCGCCTCTTCGGCGGGGAGGGCGGGCACCGCCGCGACGGCACTTGGCGTTTTCTCGGTTTCGGACATCTCGGATCGTCTCCACGCATCGAGCTCTCACCTGTTTAGCTCGCTTCGATGGTTTTCTGAAACCAAAGCGATCATTGCTGCGTGAACTTCGCGTGCAGGAAATGCCGTGAGCGTCCAACTTTGGAGAAAAGTTCAAACCCCCTGAAGCACGATGACCGTCGGCTGGCGCGGCAGCGTCGTGGGGGAGACCGTGATGCTGCGTTCGCTGCTCCGTTCCACCGCGAAGTCCGGCATTACGTCCAGAAAGCGCTCGATCGGCCCGCGAAAGCGGTGCATCGGAAGAACGATCGAGGAGCGCAGCCGGTCTGCGATCTCGCCCATGCCGCGCTGGCTCATGGTCATGCCGCCATCGACCGGCACCATGAGAATGTCGAGCCGACCGATCGCCGAGAAGTCCTCGTCTGTCAGCTGGTGGTGGAGATGGCCGAGATGCCCGATACAAAGCCCCCCGGTCTCAAAAATGAAAATCGAGTTTCCGTCTGCTTCCATGCCGCCATAGGCGCGAATATCCGTTGGCACGTTGCGGACGTAGACATCGTCCTCGATCAGCCGATGGCGCGCCGGGCCTCCCGCCGGATTCCAGCCCTGCAGAACATGCTGGATCGAAGGATCGGGGTAGTTGGTGAAGTGACTGCCGTGAGCCTTGTTCATGGTCACGATGTCCGGAACGAACTCGCCCGAATACCCGGCATAATCCGTGGCGATCGTTACCCCGTTGGGCGTTTCGATCACATAGGTCGAATGGGTGATGTAGGTGATCGTCGTTTCGCCGATGGGTGGTCGGCTCTCGAACAGGCCGCGGCTCTGGCTGTCGAGCTGGGCAAACATCGCATCCGGAACGAGGCCGGCAATGGCGCGGCACTGGCTCGGCGGTTCGTCCAGCACCTGTCGATCATTTTCGCTCTGGGCCGCTGCCGGAAGGCAGCCGATGGCGAGCGGGACCAGAAAAGCGATGGTCGCGGCATTCGAGAACGACAAAGGCATCAGGGCGCTCACAAGGGTTCGACACTGACCAGAGCGGCATTCGCCGGAGACTGGAGCCCTTGGCGACGGCGCTTCGGCAAGCTTGACGAATTTTGAACCGATTGAAAGCTTTGCTCGCTTCAAAGTCGCGTTATTTCAAGCGCATGAAATAGGTGCGGCAGCGTCTGACGTCTTCGCCAGTCGGCTCGAGCCGCAACCCTGTCGTTCATCGCGGAAAGATTGGAGTGCTGCATGCCGATCCACCGGATTGCCTATTACTCGACACCGCAGCCGACGCTGACCAGCGACGATCTGGAGGCTATCGTGAAGGTCGCGCGGACGCGAAACGCCGAATTGAAGATCTCTGGCGTTCTCCTTCATGTCTTCGGTCAGTTCATCCAGCTTCTGGAGGGGCCGGCCGGCTCGATCGAGAGGGTGATGGAGGCGATCGTGCGCGACAATCGCCATTCCGACATCCATATCTTCCTGAAACAGTCCGGAGCCGTGCGCAGCTTCGAGCGCTGGGCGATGTGGTCCGACTATGTCGGTGGCGATCTGACCAGCGATGAGCAAAGAGAGCGCGAAGCGCTGCAGCAGGCCGCCTTGAAGGCATTGGCGGACATGGACCGCGAGGCCGTCATCAGTGCCCGTGCGGTCCCCGCGCCGGAGGCAATCCCGCCGGGCCGTTGAGTGTGCCCAATCTCGCGTGCTGCCCGGTCCTCACGCCATCGGCGTGCCGCCGGCTTCCAGCATCAGCCGCCAGCGCTCCTTGATTGCGGCGGATTTATCGTCGGGTTGCCGGGCATAGGCAAGCTCATCTGCGCCGATCACCACATAGGGCTGCTTGGACGAGACCCAGATATGTCCGGCCGGAACGAGCCATGAGGTGTCGTCCAGCGTTCCGGCCTTGATGTTGAGTCGGCCCGGATCGTTCTCGGATCTGTGCTGGATACGCACACCGCAGTCTGGACAGAAATCGCCAAACCGCCGTGTTCCGCTGTCCGACATACGCGAGATCGTCTTCAGGTTTCCGGTGACCGCGACCTCAGCCGGATCGCATCTGAGGCTCATTCCGAAGGCGCTCGACGTGTGGCGCTGGCATTCGGTGCAATGGCACAGGTAGAACGCCTGGGGAACGGCGCCGATCGCGTAGCGTATCGCGCCGCAGGAGCATCCGCCTTTCAACGGCAGGTCGGGCAGGGTCACGGGCTTGATGGGGTTCGCCAAAGGCTTTTCCTCTTCTTTGCGTTGCGCGTGCCCAATGCCGGCGGGTTATGGACGTGCCGCTTCATATTTTTTATATGAAGGGCACTTTCAGACATTCCAGCCTTATGACGGGGTCCCGATGGCCGGCCATTCACAGTTCAAGAACATCATGCACCGCAAGGGTCGGCAGGACGCCGTCCGCTCCAAGATGTTCTCCAAACTCGCGCGCGAAATCACCGTTGCGGCAAAATCCGGCCTGCCCGATCCCGATATGAACCCGCGCCTCCGCCTTGCCGTGAACAACGCCAAGGCCCAGTCCATGCCGAAGGACAATATCGAGCGGGCGATCAAGAAGGCCTCAGGCGGCGATTCGGAAAATTACGAAGAGGTTCGCTACGAGGGCTATGGCCCGGCGGGCGTTGCCGTCATCGTCGAGGCGCTGACCGACAACCGCAATCGCACCGCCTCGAATGTCCGCTCCTATTTCACCAAGTCCGGCGGTTCGCTCGGCGAGACCGGTTCGGTCGCCTTCATGTTCGATCATGTGGGCGAGATCGTCTATCCGGCCTCGGTCGGCGAGCCGGACGCCGTTCTGGAAGCGGCGATCCTGGCGGGCGGCGACGACGTGATCTCCGACGCGGAGAACCACGTCATCATCACCGCCTTCGAGGACATCAACGATGTTTCCAAGGCGCTGGAAGAGTCCCTTGGCGAGGCGATGAGCGTGAAGGCGATCTGGCGCCCGCAGACCAATGCGCCGGTCGATGAGGAAAAGGCCCAGAGCGTGATGCGTCTGATCGACAATCTCGACGACGACGACGATGTCCAGAACGTCTACGCCAATTACGAGGTCGACGAAGAGACCATGGCGAAGTTGTCCGCTGCTTGAGGACTTTCGCATCGGACCGAATAGTGGGCGCCGTTTTTCGGAAAATTCGGTGTGAAATCAATAAATGGAAGCATGGGGCTCGCTTCCAGAATCGGGCCCTATGCTGACCAACCTGCGGAAGCGCCCTGCGACAACTGCTCGATCGATGCGCGAAGCAGGACGCGAACGAAGCTTAACCGCGAAATAGGGGCGCTGAGCCCGGTTGAACCGCCTGGGCGCGCCCTATCACGGTTTCCCGGACCGGCCGACCTCGGTGTCCTCGTAAATCTCGTCGAGTGTCAGGTCGCAGCCGATCTCCGGTAGTTCGACGACGCCGTCGAGTGTCTCCACGATCTCCGAAGCCCAGGCGTTTTCGCCGCGCCGCCAGACGATGATCTCGGCGCTTTGGGACGCGATGAGAAGAACCACCCAAACGCTCTCGTTGGTCTTGTATTCCTCGACTTTCCGAAAACGGTCGAACGCCATGGTCGAGGGCGAGAGGACTTCGACGAGCACGCGGGGTTCTTCGGTTCGCATGGCTGTGTCAGGCCCTCGGTGACAATCCACGATGACGTCGGGACGACGGATATTTCCATTCGGGTTGATGACGGTGAGATCGTCGGTATGCGGTCGACAGGGCTTTCCACGAAGCTTCTGTCTCAGTGCCGCCAGAACATTGACCGTGATGATATCGTGTCGTTTGGATGCTCCCGTCATGGCTTTGGCTGGCAGGGCAGGTATGCCGTCGACGAGTTCGTGATTCTTGTCCTGCGTGAGCTGCCACTCGAAGAATTCGTCCGGCGTCATGCGGTGCGGTGTCGTGCGGGCTTCGCGCATTTGCGGCTCCGATAAACAGAGTTCGATCATAGTCCGATCTTGCTGAAGGTGCCATGCATGATCGGCGCTGGGCGGCTCTCTCCTGTCGATCGCTCTGCGTTGTTGAGGCATATAGGCCGAAGACTGGTTCGCGCGCCGTAATTTACCAGCTCGTCCGCGGTTAACCATTTCTTTCAACGGATGATTCATTGCGAGATGTCACCGTAGACGGATGTTGTTTTTCCGTTCGAGGAGCGCTGCGATGCGCATCCCATACAAGACGTCCGCCGCGCTGCTTACGCTTCTGTCGCTGTCTGGCTGCGCGTCCTTCGGCCCGCGAATGAGCGCCCAGGAATGCATGGCGAGAGCCATGTATTTCGAGTCCAACCGGTCGAGTGAAGAGGGCATGGTTGCCGTCGGCACGGTGGTCATGAACCGGGTGGAGTCCCCAAAATTCCCCAATTCGGTCTGCGCTGTCGTCGGCCAGAAGAACCAGTTCGCGCCGGGTGTTCTCACCAAGCGGATGGACAAGGGGCGCGATCTCGCCTTCAAGGCCGCCGACATGGTCCTGGGCGGCACCCGCCACGGCTGGGTGGGCGATCATGCCATGTTCTTCCACACCTATGGCTACAGCTTTCCCTACAAGAACATGCACTACGTGGCGATTCTCGGCGGAAACTCGTTCTACGAGAAGCGGCGCGATGCCTGGATGACGCAGGACATGGTCGCCGAACGCCAGCGTGAGGCACGCAATCGCTCAAAGGACGGGTTCTTCAGCTTCCTCGACCCGTTCGATCTCTTCTGATGCGGCCTGCTGCCCGCGCACCGCAGGGATGATCTCTTCGCCGATAAGCCTGTGCAGGTCGCGAACATAGCCTGATCCGCCCGAGGGCCGTGTCTCGTCCGAGGTAATTGCAACGGTAAGGTCGAGATCCGGCACCACATAGATCATCTGGCCGCCATAGCCCCAGCCATAGGCGACCTCTTCGCCGCCAAACCCATCGATGAACCAGCCATAACCGTAGCGGCCGTCATGCCAGCGCGAGACCGTCCGCTCGGTCCAGGATGTCGCGATCCAGTCTTCCGGGATGATTTCTTCGCCGTTTTCGGTTCGTCCGTCGTTTCGATAAAGTTCGCCGAAGGCCAGAAGCGAACGCGGCGTCATCGCCATCTGGTTTCCACCGAGATAGATCCCTTGCGGATCGCGCTCCCAACTGGTGATCCGCACACCCGCCGGCCCCAGCCAGTCATTGGCGAGGTCCAGGGTGGAGCGGCCGGTCTCGCGGGTCAGGATTGCCGAGAGAAGATGGGTTGACCCCGTGGAATAGAGCATCCGGCCACCGGGATCGGTCTCGAACGGGCGGGCGAGGGCGTTTTCCACCCAGTCGCGGCTCGCGATCCACCCACCGTAATTGCCGCCAGAGGTGCGCTCCAGCCCGGCCTGCATGGACAGGAGATTGCCGATCGTGATGTCGAAGATACGCGGATCGGGATCGTCCGGCAGCTTGTTCTTGAGAAGGGGCGCGATCGTCTGGTCAGGTCCTTCGAGGAAACCCTTTTCGATCGCGATACCGACAAGCGCGGAGATAATCGATTTCGACGCGGATTTGATGTTCTCCGGTCGGTCCGGCGAATGGCCGGAAAAGCCCTCGGCAACCACGGTCTCCCCGTCGATCGCGATCAAGAGCGTCTCGATCGTCTCGAAACTACCGGCCCGTTCGATCGCGTTTCGGAAATCGACCTTGTCCCGCGCGACCGCATGATCGATTGAGGATACGGCGATTGCAAGCCCGATAACCGGGACCGCAGATCGGATAACGATTGATCTGTAGACATTGGCCATCAGTCGATAATGGCGATTGGCCGAGATGCTTGAAAGGCGTTCACCGAATGATGAACTGGACCTGATTGCAAGCAGCGCGCGGTGTCGATCTTCTTCGTTCAATCGAGATGGCATTCGATCGAATCGAGCGCCGCGCTCATTCAGGGGCCTGCGTCATGCAGGATGCGGGCGGAAACGGTGCTTGCGTTTCCTCATCCCATAACAAAAACGCCGCAACATCTCCGGGATGCGCGGCGTTCGAGAAACGGGCCGACAGGCAAGATCAGGGAAGGATAGCCTGAATCTGCGACAGCTCGAACGGCTTCTTTACATGCGGCACCTTTCTGTACTTCGACGGCAACCGATCGACGGCGCTCGAAACGAAGCAGAATGGCACCTGCGCCTGTGCAAGCCGGCGGGCGATCGGCAGCGAGGTTTCGTGCTTGCCTTCAAGCCTGACATCCAGGAGGGCGAAATCGACACCGCCTTCGCCAAGATATTCTTCCGCCTCGGCCACCGTATGGGCGAGACAAACGTCCGCACCGCATTCTTCGCGAACTGTATCCTCAAGATCGAGGGCGATCAGAGGTTCGTCTTCCAAGATCAGAATACGCATCTGTCCGGCTCCCTTCATTTCCCAATCAATGGTTGGTCGGGCAACAGGTTGCGTGCGATCGGATATATTTTTAGCGAATGCCGCAAATTTTCATGAACACTTGGCTTCAGAAGACGAGTTCTGAACGACACTGTCTTGCCACAAATGAGATACGCATAATCGCGGCGTCGCGAGCCATCCGTGGCGGAAAGCCGGTGCCGACTTTTCGGCTCGATAGTTTATGCGGCGTAGTAGCGGCCGGAAAGCCGGGCCCTGTCCGCGCGCCCGATGGCCTCGGCCGGTCCGGTAAACCGCAGGCCGAGTTCGTCGCGAACATGCCAGACGACCGCCGCCGGGCGAAGCGTTTCCTCGCCTTCGTCAAAGAGCAGCAAGATCGCGGGAACCGGCCCGTCCCCATATCGTCTCACGCGAACCCCGCCCTCGGAGAGGTTGATGGCCGATCCGTCCTCGATGAAGCGCTTGCCGCGCGTCACGAGCTTGATCGGCCGCAGCCGCGTGCGACGGCGGCTCTCAATTCTCTTTTCTACCGTGGGACGGACGGGTGAGGGTACGGACATGGCGAAAAGACTAGGCGAGGCGTCGTGAAACAAGCGTTAAGAGCAGCCGATCCGCCGTACGGGACTCGACCCACACCAAGCTTGTGGGAACCTTTCCTTAAAGCTCGCCATGGCATTGTTCCACACAAGGCACACCCGGTGCGTTTTTCCGGGATTGCTGAATTGTGGCAACGAAAGTTCCGAGTGAGCCATGAGTACGACAGATCGCGCGTCATTTGCGAATGCCGACCACCTTGCCCCAATCAGGCGCTCCGAGGACAGTGGGTCCGACGGTATCGTCCGCGTTATTTCGTTGAGCGTCTTTTCGCTGTCGATCGCATTTTTCTCGGTCGTGACGACGATTTCCTACTTCGATCCCGATTTCTTCGAGCGAATGCTGATTGCCGATATCGAAAAGGTTTCGATCGATCCCATCATGACGGGATCGACGAAAAAGGCCACCGAGGAAATCCACGTGGATGCGATGCCGGCCGAGCGTGTGGTCCGCCGACACGAACTTCAGCCCCAGGACTTTGCCATCGTGATGGTGTTCGGTCAGGAGGCGCATCTGGCCTCGCCAGGCGAACTCTGGCGGGTGAAACCGGGTATGATCGTACCGGGCCTCGGCAAGGTTCTCTCGATCGAGGAGTCGGAGAACGGCGGAACCATCAAGACGGAAAAGGCCGTGCTGCAGGGACTTCCCAGATAATGACGCTCACCTGGGCAATGCGCGGATTGTAGACCGTCCGGCCATTTGAGCCAGACCCCGCCTCGCAAGGCCCGCGCCTTTATTTCTTTTCCAGAAGGACCTGGCCTTCCTTGCGGAGGCGGCCTTTCAGCTTTTCGGCGATCGATGCGAGGATCATCGGCAGGTCGACCTCGACGTGAACCTGTTCGTCGAGAATATCGAGCCGTCCCGTGACCGACTGGCCCATGACCCGCGCACGGAAATCGAGATGGTCGCCGGTCCAGGTGTCCTCGAACTTCACCATGCCGCCCATCATGTCCTGGCGCAGCTTGGCAAAGCCCTCGTCGATCCGCTGACGGGCGGCGGCGCGCCCAAGCTTGTGCGGGATGTCGACCTTGATCGTTTCGGCCATCAATCTCTCCGTTATGTATCTTCAAATGCGATATGGCGATTGAAGGGGGCTGCCGCAATCGACTGCGGTTCCGGCGTTTCTCTTTCCAGACAAACAAAAGCCGGACCCGAGGGCCCGGCTTTCTCTATTCCTGAGTTGTCCGCTTGAGCAGGCTCAGGCGTTTGCGGCCTTTCGGTCGCCAGAGCGGCGGGGCCGCCTTGGCTTGCCCGAGGGACGCTGGGATGAGGACTTTCCGCCGTCGCCACCACCGGCGCTGTGCCGCTTTGCAGCGCCACCCGGCCGGCCGCCACCTCCGCTTCCGCTCTTTCCACGATTGCGCGGCCGGCCGTTGCGGGCCGGCTGGCCGCGATGGCCGCGACGCTTGCCGTCGTCCGCATCGGCTTCATCGACGGGCATGTTCTGCATGTAGTCCGTCGGCTGCGGCGTCAGGTCGATGCCGGTCAGCTTGACGATCTGCTTCAGCTTCGCGCGCTCGCTCGGATCGACGAGCGCGATTGCCTGACCCGAACGTCCGGCCCGGGCCGTACGACCGATCCGGTGAACGTAGCTCTCCGGCTCTTCCGGCAGATCGAAGTTCACCACATGGCTAATGTCGTCGACATGGATGCCGCGCGCGACGATGTCGGTTGCGACGAGAACGTCGATTTCACCGTCCTGAAAAGCACCGAGCGCTTTCTGGCGCGCCGACTGGCTCTTGTTGCCATGGATCGCGAGCGCCTGGATGCCGGCCTTTTCGAGATCCGTCGTCAGTCGGTTCGCACCGTGCTTGGTACGGGTGAAAACGACAATGCGGCCCGTCTCGTTTTTCGAGACGAAGTCGATCAGCCAGTGCTTCTTGGCCTTCTGCGGCACGAGGAAGACGCTCTGGGCGATCTTTTCCACCGTCACCACTTCTGGCGTCACCGACACCTTCTGCGGATTCGTCAGGATCTTCTTGGACAGATCCTCGATCGGCTTGGGCATGGTCGCCGAGAACAGCATGGACTGGCGATCGCTGGGGCACTTGCCGACGATCTTCATGACGTCGCGTACGAAGCCCATGTCGAGCATCCGGTCCGCTTCGTCGAGGATCAGGTGCCGGGTCTCGCGCAGATCGATCGCGCGCTGCTCGATCAGATCGAGGAGGCGGCCGGGTGTCGCGACCAGAATGTCGACGCCGCGCGACAGGGCCTGGATCTGCGGGCGAACCGAAACGCCGCCGAAGACGACGCAATGGGAAATCGGCGTGCCTTCGGACAGCTCGGCGATCGTCTCGGCGATCTGGACCGCGAGCTCGCGGGTCGGCGAGAGGATCAGGGCCTTGGCGGTGCGGGTCGTCGGCTTGCCACCGGCGGTCATCAGATGATGCAGGAGCGGGAGCGAGAATGCCGCCGTCTTGCCGGTGCCGGTCTGGGCGATGCCCAGCATATCCCGCCCGTCCAGGGCGTAAGGGATCGCCCGCTCCTGAATCGGAGTGGGATTGGTGAGTTCGAGGCGCGCCAAAGCGCGCGTCAGAGGCTCGGCGAGGCCGAACCCGTCAAATGTCGTGGAGGTCAATAAGATGCCTTGAAGTGGTGCAGCCGTAGGTCAGGCCGCGATAAGCCCGGTCCTCCTTCGCGCAGAGAAGGGAAACGGAGGGCCGTGCCGAAAGCTCCGAGCCGTCCTGTCAGACGAAAGAGGCTTCCGAGGCGCGAGCCGGCTTTTTCGAACGTTGGATGTTCGTGGCCCGGCGGGCGCTGCGCTTTCACGGCGCGATGACGTGCATATCGGCGTTCAGCGCCCCGCGGTCAAGCCCGTTCCTGTTATTGTGTCTCCGAAGACTGCCAGGTGAAGTGTTCGGAGACCGAACCCAGGATACGGGAAAAGAAGCCTGACTGCTCGACCGCCGATGCGGCCTGAAGCGGGATTTCCCGTATGGTGACGTCGCCGCGCTTGATCTGAAGCCAGCCGAGGCGCTGCCCCTCCGCGACCGGTGCTTCCACAGGGCCGTTGTCGACGACGACGCGCCGCGCGTCGCTGAGGCTGCCGGTCGGCACGAGAAGGGAGACCCGCTCGGGAGAGAGCAGGGGGACTTCCTCGAGCTCTCCGCCGCGCACCGCAACGGTCGCGACGGTCTCCCCCTCTTCGGCAAGGGTCACTTCCTCGAAGTCCTGAAGGCCGAACTCCATCATCCGCTGCGATTCGCGCGCTCTCTCGCTCGCCGAGTCCATTCGCGAGAGCGCGAAGACGATCCGCCGGCCGTCGTCTTTGGCGGATGCGACGAGACCGTAGCCGGCGGCCTGGGTGTGACCGGTCTTGAGACCGTCGGCCCCGAGGGAGAGAAGCGGGTTCCGGTTGTTCTGCGTAATGCCGTTATAGGTGAAGGACGTCTGGGAAAAGGTCGGATATTCGTCCGGATAGTCGCGGATCAGATGCTCGGCGAGCGTGACGAGATCGCGCATGGTGACGCGGCTGTCGGGATGGGGCAGTCCAGAGGAATTGCCGAAGCGCGAATGGGTGAGCCCGATCTCCCGGGCGCGCTCGTTCATCTTTTCCGCAAAGGCGTCGACCGAGCCAGACATGCCTTCGGCAATCACGATCGTCGCGTCGTTGCCCGACTGGATGATGATACCCTTGATGAGGTCGTCGACGCTCACCTCTTCGCCCAGCGGCAGGAACATGGTGGAACCGCCGGAACTCGCGCCCCCGGTCCGCCAGGCGTTCTCGGACACCTTTAAGGTCTGGTCGCGGGTGATCGTGCCCTTTTCCAGTTCGTGGAAAACGACCGCGATGGTCATCAGCTTTGCGAGAGAGGCGGGTTCGATCTCCAGATCGGCGTTTTTTTCGAAGAGAACATTGCCCGTCGAAAAATCCTTCATGAAGGCTGTCGGCGCGCTGGTCTCGAACGCCGCCGACAACGAGGTCGCGGCAAGGAGGAGGGAAGTGGCGCACAGGGTCAGCCTGATCGGGCGCACGAAAAGCGTCATTCTCGGTGCCTCTCATCTGTCGATCTGGCAATGGGCCGCATGGTTCGGGCCTTCGATTGAAGCTGGATCGGGGTTTGAGCGCCAATTCGAGCGCTTTTTCAAGGATAAGACGTTTTCACGGGGTTTGCGAAGCCGAAGGGCGCGAATATCGCGTCGAAGCTGCGCATCCAGGTCCTTCTGTGGCCTATTCGACCCGGTCGACCCGCGTCACCGTCCAGTCTTTCTCACGCAAGCCGTTCACGATCCCTGTCTCTCCGATCAGATGCAGCGCGCCCACGGCAACGAAGCTGTTGCCCTCTTCGAGGAAGGGGATCATCCGCTCGGTCATCAGGAGATTTCGGTTGTCCAGAATAGCGTCTTCGAAGGCGGCGAAGGTCGCGTTGCCGCCGACGAGGGACTCCGCATTGGGAAACAGCGCCTGAAGGGTCGGCATGATGGCGCCCGTCTGTTCATCGACATAGAGCCCCACCATCGTCTCCATCATGTCGTTGACGACGTCGATATGTTCCATTGCCGAGACCAGCTGCACGACCTGCGTATCGATCGGCATGGAGGACAGGACCGACAGCTGTTCCTGCACGGTTTCGAGACCGAGGACCTCCTGTCCGTCGGCCAGGGCGCGCTTCGCGATTTCAGGGTCGAGCGAAGCCGATGGATCGTCCTGGGGAAGCGCAGGGCAATCGGGCATCGCCATGCTCGCGCTGATGAACCAGGGCTGCATCTTGTTCATTGCCGAGATCGGCACGGATTTCTTCGCCAGAGCGTCCGAGACGGTCTTGTAGTCCTCGGCAGACAAAATGCTGTCGAGCGTCTCGTCCCCCGGAAGCATCATGATGTCCGGCATCGAGAACATGATCCCGGCCATCGCGGTCGGATCGGCGATCTCGGCGAGTTCGAGCACGGTTCGATCGGCGTTGTCGATCGCCTCCGCGACGTTTTTGGGGAGCGTGACCACACGCGGATCGGGCAGGTGGATCGTGCCGAGGAGATAGGAGGGTTCGACACCCTCTTTTTCGATCTTCCAGAAAAGGCCTTCACCCGCGATCGTCTCGCTCGTCGTTTCGGCGATCGCCTCCTTCTGTTCTTTCGAAAGCGTCGAGCGCAGATCCTTGCCGCAGGAAGCGAGCGTCGTTTCGGGCGCGATATCCTTGCCCTTTGCCGCCGCCGGTCCGGCGAGCGCACCGATCAGGAGGAGAGCGAGGAGGACGAGAGGAAGGCTGAGGGCGACGGCATAGAGCCGATCGCAGAGGGCATCGGCTTTGGCGATGACAGCGTCGCGCATTTCAATCTCGCTTCCGTCGCGTGTTCGAGGTCGTTCCCCGTCTTCTAGGTCAAAGGTCTAAAGCTTTGTTTGACCCGGGCCGCGTGTGAGACGAGGACGGCGATCCGCGATCGATAGCCTTTCCAAATTGTTGAGAGTGCGAGGGTTTCGATTCGGGAGAGCCACCCTTCTTCATGGGGGTGCTGATGAGAAGAACTCGCGCGACCGGTTCATCTCGCCAGCTTACGAAAATTTCACCCACTCGAAAACGCGCTGTAATCTTGCCGGTGGCATCTTGCGAGGCATCGGCGGGTCGAGCGGTGCTTGCCTCGCCAGACCATCTACAATCAATAACAGCTGGAGATCCGATGCGGACCGAGACAACCCCAAAGCCCAAGCGTAACAAGTTCTTCGCAGCCGTTCTCGCAGCCGGCGTCGCCGGTAGCGCGCTTTCGGTCGGAATTCTGGCCAATGCGCCAGCCGTCTACGCCGACCCGGTAAAGGTCGACGCCCCACAGCAGAGCTTCGGCTTTGCAGACGTCGTCTCGAAGGTATCCCCGGCCGTCGTTTCGGTGCGCGTCACGCAAGCCGCAGAGCCCGCCGCCGATCTCGGTGGGATGGCGAGCCCATTCGAAAATCTTCCCGAAGATCATCCGCTCCGCCGCTTCTTCGGCTCGCCCGATGGCAACCAGATGCCGCGTGGTCTCAATCCCCGCCAGCGCCGTGATCGTCCCTCGATCGGCCAGGGTTCGGGCTTCTTCATCTCCGACGACGGTTATGTCGTCACCAACAACCACGTCGTCGACAACGGTTCGAACTACACCGTGGTGATGGACGACGGGTCCGAATACGACGCCAAGCTGATCGGCACCGACGAGCGGACGGATCTTGCGCTTCTCAAGGTCGACGCGAAGAACACCAAGTTCACCTACGTAGAGTTTGGCGACGACAACGCCACGCGGGTCGGCGACTGGGTCGTTGCGGTCGGCAATCCCTTCGGTCTCGGCGGTTCGGTGACGGCCGGCATCATCTCCGCGCGCGGCCGCGATATCGGGGCTGGCCCCTATGACGATTTCCTGCAGATCGACGCGGCGGTGAATCGCGGCAATTCCGGTGGCCCGGCTTTCGGCCTCGATGGCAAGGTCATCGGCGTCAACACCGCGATCTTCTCGCCATCGGGCGGCAATGTGGGCATCGCCTTCGCGATTCCCGCCTCCGTTGCCAAGGATGTCGTCAAGTCCCTGCGTGACAACGGTACCGTCCAGCGAGGCTGGCTCGGCGTCCAGATCGGCGAGGTCTCCGAAGATATCGCCGAGGCCCTCGGCCTGTCCGATGCCCAAGGTGCGATCGTCACGCTGCCGGACAACGAGACGCCTGCTTCGAAGGCCGGCATCAAGACCGGCGACGTGATCACCGGCGTCAACGGCGAAGCGGTCGAAAGCCCGCGTGAACTGGCCCGGATGATCGCGAACTACAGTCCTGGCACCGAGGTCGAGATCACCGTCTTCCGGGACGGCGAGAGCGAGACCATCGATGTCACCCTCGGCAATCTCAACTCCCTCGACGAGGCCGCCTCGCTCGATACCCCCCGCGGGCAGAGCTCCCCTGTCGATCCATCCGCCCTGTCGGGATACGGCATGACCGTGACCCCGTCGGAAGATGGTCAGGGCGTCGTCGTCACGGATGTCGATCCGGACTCTTCGGCCGCCGAGAAGGGGTTTGAGGCCGGTGACACGATCGTCGCGGTAAACGGGACGAACGTCACGTCCCAGAGTGAGGTGAGCAAGGCCATCGAGGCTGCGTCCGCGAACGGTCGTCGCGCCGCTCTCTTCCAGCTTCGCAACGCCGACGGCCAGAACCGCTTCGTCGCCCTTCCGATCGAGAAGAGCTGAGGCGAAAGGCCCGGCGATCGGGCCTGAGACCGGCGGACCTTCGACAACACGTTGTCGAAGGTCCGCCAACGGATAGAGCGGCATTCAAGCCCCTCCCATCTCGCGCGTGTTTCCCCTCTCCGCGCGAAACGCGAACGCCGGGTCCCCTCCCGACGTTCGCACTCCGTTTCGGTTCGATCGCTGCATCCCCAGGGCACAGCGCGGCCTTAGACGTTCGAACCGTTAGCGCTTCGAAGGGGCTTGGAGACTCGCTAGCGTATCCTGTCTCCTGTTTTCGAAGCGCGGGCGGCTGCGCGTGACGCCTCCAGGCTCCGTGTATGCGCGCCGCCGCCCCCTCATATCTGATCCGTTCAATCGCCTCGCGATGACGGATTTCAAAGGCGCTGACGCGCTGCGCGGGCTTTGATGCGAGAAGCCGTCTGGATCGGCCGGTCTCTCCCGTGGCATCTGCTTGCCGAACCGGAAGGAACTCTGGTCGATCCGGGGTTGGAATTCTATGAATGGACATCATCCTATAGGACGGCAGATTGAAGCGCTTCGCGATGACGCGGAGCCGCCGGTTTCCGACACGCGGGAACCAGGACGAAGCAGCGGCGCTATGCGAATTTTGATCATCGAAGACGACCGGGAGACGGCCTCCTACCTGACGAAAGCGCTGAAGGAGGCCGGCCATGTCGCCGACCACGCGGGCGATGGCGAGACAGGCCTCCACATGGCCGAAGGACGCGAATACGATCTTCTCATCGTCGATCGAATGCTGCCGAAGCGCGACGGCCTCTCCGTCATTGCCGATCTGCGCAAGAGCGGCAGCCATACGCCGGCTCTCATCCTTTCCGCCCTCGGTCAGGTCGATGACCGGGTCGAAGGCCTGAAGGCCGGCGGCGACGACTATCTGACCAAGCCCTACGCAATGTCGGAACTCCTGGCCCGTGCCGAAGTGCTCGGTCGGCGCCGTGCGACGGGCGAGGTGGAGACGAGCTACCAGGTTGGCGATCTCGAGCTCGATCGCCTGTCCCATGAAGTGCGCCGGGCCGGGAAACCGATCATTCTCCAGCCGCGCGAGTTCCGCCTGCTTGAATATCTGATGAAGCATGCCGGTCAGGTCGTCACGCGCACCATGCTTTTGGAAAATGTCTGGGACTATCACTTCGACCCGCAGACCAATGTGATCGACGTTCATATCTCGCGCCTGCGCTCGAAGATCGAGCGCGAATTCGACGGGCCGCTGCTCCACACCGTCCGTGGCTCCGGCTACATCATGCGCGCCGGCGGCTGACGCGATCGTGCGACGCCTCAAGGCCCTTCTGAAGATGACGGCGGTGCGTCTTTCCGCCGTTTATTTCCTGATCTTCGCGTGCGGCGCCACCGGCCTCGTCTTCTACGTCACCAACACCGCCAGCGACATTATCGAGACCCAGGCACGCACCGGGATCGAAGAGGAGAAGGCGGAACTCGCGCAGATCTATCGCGTGACCGGCATTGTCGGCCTGGTGCGATCGATCGACCGGCGGGCACGCCAGCCGGGCGCGGGCCTTTATCTGGCAACCGATGCCACCGGGCGGATCATTGCCGGCAATGTGGAGAGCCTCCAGGCCGGCGTTCTCGATGAAGCCGGTTCGACGCCGGGTGCGTTCGGCTATTCGCGCTATGGCGATACCGGCGTCTACCACAGGGCGATCGCCGATGTCGTATCCCTGCCCAACGGCATGCGCGTTCTCGTGGGGCGCGACCAGAGCGATGCGCTCCGCTTCAAGGAGGTCGTTCGATCCGCGCTGATCCTCGCTCTTGCGGGAATGGGCGTCTTGGCGCTCATCGCCTGGTTCATCATCGGCCGCCGGGCCCTGATGCGTCTCGATAACATGTCGGCGGCTTCGAGCCGAATTCTCGCCGGTGATCTTGGTGAGCGGCTGCCGGTGGTCGGGGCGGGCGACGAGTTCGATCGTTTGTCAGAAAACCTTAACGCTCTTCTCGCACGCATCGCCGTTCTCCAGCAGGGCCTCAGGCAGGTGTCCGACAACATCGCCCACGACCTGAAAACACCCCTGGCGCGCCTGCGCTCGAAGGCGGAGGCTGCGCAGGCCGCCGCGAAATCCGAGGAAACGAAGGACAATCTGGACAGCATCATCGGCGATGCGGACCAGATGATTCGCACGTTCGACGCCCTCCTCATGATCTCGCGGGTCGAGGCGGGGTTCCATCCGATCCAGAAGGCGAAGCTCGATCTCGATGCCATCGCCGGCGATGTGAAAGAGCTCTACGAACCGCTCGCCGAGGAAGCGGGCGCCGAGCTGCATTTCACATCCGGCGGGCCGGTCGAGATCGAGGCGAGCCGCGAGCTCATCGCCCAGGGCATTTCCAACCTCGTCGACAACGCGCTCAAATACGGCGGCTCTCCGGACGGCACGATGACGGTGACGATCGCGATCGAGGAAGCGGAGGACGCCGCGCGCATCTGCGTGTCCGACAACGGTGCCGGTATTCCCGAGGACAAGCGCACGCGCGTGCTCGAACGTTTCTACCGGCTTGATGAGAGCCGCACGATGCCGGGCTCCGGGCTTGGTCTGTCCCTCGTCCAGGCGATCGCGGGCGTTCATGGTGGCCGTTTGAAGCTTGAGGATGCGGCTCCGGGTCTTAAAGTCGTTCTTGAACTGCCAAAACAGGCCAAGGACGGCGCGGGACATGACGACAGCGACACCTGACAATGCGGGTTCTCACAGCCTGAAGATCGGTGGTGATCTCAGACCGAGAGTTCTTCTCTCCGCAGATGATGGCCGCGACTGGCTTGCCGAACTTGAGGACGCGGCCCGTGCGGCCGGATCCGCCGCTCTGGCGGACTTCTGCGCATCCGGTACAGAGGATGCCGAGACACTTCGCGCGGTGATGGCCCTGTCGCCCTATCTGCGGTCCTCGATCCTCTGGCGGCCCGCGATCCTCGATCGCCTCCTGAGTGAGGACGCCAACCAGCGTTTCGAGACGCTCATTGCCGAACTTGGCACGCTTCCCGAACCGGACATGTCCGAAAGCGCCATCATGAAGCGACTGCGCGAGATCAAGCGGGAGGCATCGCTGCTTCTTGCCCTGCGCGATCTCTTCGGCGCGGCCTCTCCCGCCGAGACGACCGAGGCGCTTTCGAAGCTTGCCGAAGGCTCGATCCGCGCGGCCCTGCGCTTTGGACTGCGCGAGGCTCACAAGGCCGGCAAGCTGAAGCTGCCGAACCCCGAGACGCCCGAAGAGGGATCGAGCATCTTTATCCTTGCCATGGGCAAGCTCGGCGCCCGCGAACTCAACTATTCCAGCGACATCGATCTGATCGTCTTCTTCGACGACGATCTGGAAATCGCCAGCGATCCGATGGAAGCGGTCGGCACTTTCTCCAAGATCGTCCGCCGCCTCGTGCGCCTGCTCAACGAGCGGACCGGCGACGGCTATGTCTTCCGCACCGATCTGCGCCTTCGCCCCGATCCCGGCGCAATGCCGCTCGCGATCAGCACCGACATGGGCATGACCTATTATGAGGGCTCGGGACGAAACTGGGAGCGTGCCGCTATGATCAAGGCGCGGACCGTGGCGGGTGATTTCAAGGTGGGCGAGGCCTTTCTTTCCGAGCTCGCGCCGTTCGTGTGGCGCAAGTATCTCGACTTTGCCGCGATCGCCGACATTCAGGACATGAAGACACGGATCGACCGCCATCGCGGCTTCGGCGAGATCACTATTCCAGGCCACAATGTGAAGCTCGGCAGGGGCGGCATCCGCGAAGTGGAGTTCTTCGTCCAGACCCAGCAGCTGATTGCGGGCGGTCGAAGCCCGGCGCTCCGAACCCGCCGCACCGATGAGGCCCTGACGCTTCTTGCGAAATTCGAATGGTTGACCGACGACGAGCGGGATCGGCTTCTCGATGCCTACTGGTTTTTGCGTCGAATCGAGCACGTCATCCAGATGGTGGACGACGAGCAGACCCATGAATTGCCCGAGGATGACGAGGGGCTCGCGGGCATCGCCGGGCTTCTCGGCTTCGAGCGTGTCGAGGATTTCGAGCATGACCTGCTCGGCACCCTCCGCTTCGTCGATCAGCAGTTCAACGATCTCTTCAACGAGGGTCGGTCTCGCGAGGCGAACGGGGAAGGCGAGCCGGAGGCCGTCCTCCGCCTCCTCGTCAACGAGGCCGACACCGAGGGTCTCGCCGCCGTCAAGGCACTGGGTTTCAGCCGGCCGGAGGATGTCGCGCGGGTCGTCCGTTCGTGGAATTACGGACGCTACCGCGCGACCCGGACCGAGAAAGCCCGCGAGCGTCTTTCCGATGTCCTGCCGGCGCTCCTGAAAGCCTTCGCCGACGCGCCAGACCCGGACGGCACGGTCGCAGCCTTCGACAGTTTCCTCGCGGGTCTTCCGTCCGGCATCCAGTTCTTTTCGCTGATCGCGTCCAATCCGAAGACGCTCGATCTGTTGCTTCTCATCCTGACGGCCGCTCCGTCCATGAGCGCGACGCTTGCCCAGCGGCCCCATGTCTTCGATGCGCTGCTCGACCCGGCCTTCTTCGACGAAGTGCCCGATCGCGACCTGATGAAGACCAGACTGGACGGCTTTCTCGAAGATGCCGATGGCTATGAGGACATTCTCGCGCGCCTGCGCATCTTCGCCTCCGAGCAGCGGTTTCTCGTTGGCGCGCGCATGTTGTCCGGCGTCGTCGATCTCGCCGAAGCCGGACCCACCTTTTCGAACATTGCCGACGTCGTTCTCAATGCGCTTCTGATCGCGGTCGTCGAGGAGTTTTCCAGAGCCCATGGCCGCGTGCCGGGCATGCGGATCGCGCTTCTTGGCATGGGCCGCCTCGGCAGCCGCGAGTTGACGGCCTCCTCCGATGTCGATCTCATCCTGCTCTACGATCACGACGAGGACGCGGAGACCTCCGATGGTGACCGGCCCCTTGCGATCCAGGTCTATTTCACCCGGCTGACCCAGCGGCTCATTGCGGCGCTGACCTCGCCCATGCGTGAAGGCACCCTCTACGAGGTGGATTTCCGCCTGCGCCCGTCCGGCAATGCCGGCCCGCTCGCAACGCGTCTCGCCGCCTTCCGCAAATATCAGGAAAAGGACGCCTGGACGTGGGAGCGCATGGCGTTGACCAGGGCTCGCACGTTGGCCGGCGACGGCGAGATGCAGGATGCCGTCATGGAGATGATCGCCGAGCTTCTCTCGCGGGAGACAGATCCGGCTGCGGTGAGCCATGATGTGGTTGCCATGCGCGGGCGGATCGGCCGCGACAAGCCTGCACGCGGGCCGCTCGACCTGAAGCTTCGGCCGGGTGGTCTTGTCGATCTCGAATTTATCGCACAGTGGGCGCAACTGAGCGGCCGCACACCAGCCGTTCCGGGGCGCGAGACGGCGGATATCCTGGCGAATTTCGAGAGCGAGAACGGCGGGAGCGGAGATATCTCGCTCGCCAGCGCCAAGCAGCAACTTTCCTCCGTCACGCAGCTTGCGCGATTGGCCCCCGCCGGCACGAACGAGATCGAAGGCCTGCCGTCGCGCCTGATCGACCGCATTGCGCGGGAGTTCGATGTGGAGGGCGCGGCCGGGATCGCCGAGGCACTCGACGCGATCACGGCATCCGTTCGCGAACGGTTCGTGGCGCTTGTCGGCGATCCGGATGCCGTAAACGCCGATGGAGAGAAGAGCGCGGAGGCCTGAGGATTTCTACCTTATACCGGCGGACCTTTGAAACCATCGGTTTCATGGGTCGTCGGCAGCCCGAGCGGCGTTTGAGCCGTTTGCCGGGCGTGGACTGGCCCAACGGGTCAATTCATTCGTCCGGCGGTTTTAGAGCATCAGACTTATCACCCTGTACTCTAATCCAGGACGTTATCCAGCTTGCCCAACAGCGAGCGCAGATCCTTCTCGTCCACGCTTTTCGCGGCATCCTTGTACGCGAACCATTCGCGGCGTCGCTGTTCGTGTTCCGGCCACTCGTCGAGAAGGTCCTCGACGGGCATCGCAAAGACGTGGACGCGGCAAGGCGTGCGCTTTTTGCGGCTAATGACCTTGTCGTAATCGTAGGTGCCGATCGGACGCTTCGTCGTCTTGCCCACGACACCTGCTTCCTCATAGGCCTCGATCTCGGCTGCCCGGCGCAGCTGCTTGCCTGGCATCGGCCAGCCCTTCGGCAGCACCCAGCGCCCGGTATCGCGCGATGTCACGAGCAGCACTTCGAGGTCACCGTCGGGAGACCGTCGGTAGGGTAAGGCAGCGGTCTGTCTCCGGCGTTTTGGCATGATTCGAGTAAGCGTGCCTTTCGCGCGAAGATCGTTAGGGATTGCAGGCAGGAACGCCGCGATGCGGGCGCGGGAACATGATTACAGGAACACGACGGCTCTGATAAGGCGAAAATGATGTTTCCGGCCATCCATTTATGCCTCGGTCAAGGTTTATCCTGCGACCCGGCGATAGCGGATGATCAACCATCTGGCTAAAAGCCCCCTGAAAGACGTCTCCTTCCAGCGGATCCTACGTTTTGCTACCCAGTTTGTCAGCCGCACTTATAGGTTTCATGACGGCGTTCAGCCTGATCCTCGCGATCGGGTCGCAGAATGCGTTCGTCCTTCGCCAGGGCCTCAAAGGCGAGCATGTGCTGCCGATCGTGTTGACCTGTGCCTTTTCGGACGCGGTTCTGATCACCCTCGGCGTCACGAGCTTCACCACCGTTTCCGAAATTCTGCCCAGTGTCGAGATCTACATGCGCTGGTTCGGCGCGGCCTTCCTCGTCTGGTACGGGGCGACACGCATTTGGGCCGCTTATCGCGGTGGTGAAGAGGGGATGGCGACCGAGGGGGAGACGACTTCCAGTCTCAGGACGGCGATCCTCGCCTGTCTCGCCTTCACCTTCCTCAATCCGCATGTCTATCTCGACACGGTGATTTTATTGGGGTCGATCGCGAGCCAATTCGACGGTCGTGCGTTCTTCTTCGGTCTCGGCGCGGTGACAAGTTCGTTCGTGTTCTTCTTCTCGCTTGGATACGGTGCCCGTCTCTTGCGCCCGCTTTTCGTCAAACCGGCGGCTTGGCGGGTTCTGGACGGCCTCATCGGACTGATCATGTTCATGATCGCCTTTGCACTTCTTGCGGGCGGTTGACGATTCTTGACAAGGAGAGCCCGGTGAGCCGGACGTTTGAAATCGCAAGCAACGGCGTCACCGCCGTCGTCAGCCGCATTGGAGCGGAACTCCGCAGCCTGAAGGACAAGGACGGGCATGAACTGCTCTGGCAGGCCGGCCCCGAATGGCCACGCCACTCGCCGCTGTTGTTTCCCGTCGTCGGACGGTTGACGGGAGATCACCTCAATCACGACGGAAAGTCCTATCCGCTCACCCAGCATGGTTTCGCCCGCGACATGGCCTTCGAGGTGATCGAAGAGGACGAGCGAAGCGTTGCCCTGCGCCTCACCGACGATGATGAGACGCGCAAGCGATATCCGTTCCCGTTCGTCCTCGATGTCCATGTGGAAGCCATCGGGACGACCTTGTCGGTTCGCACGAAGGTGACCAATCCCGGCAAGACGCCGATCGCTTGCGGCATCGGCGCCCATCCGGGGTTTGCCTGGCCCCTGGCGGACGGCGTTCGGAAAGACCAGCACCGGATCATCTTCGAGCACCGCGAGACCGGAAAGGCGAGGGGCGTCGAAGGCGGCCTTCTGACCGATTCCCATCCGCTGCCATTCGACGGCGCGGTGCTGCCGCTTTCGGAGACGCTCTTCGAGAAAGATGCTCTCGTCATGCCGGGCCTCGACAGCCGCTCGGTCACCTATGAAGCGATTTCGGCCGACGGCAATCTGGTCCGCGCGCTGACGGTCTCCTGGGATGGCTACAAGGATCTCGGCATCTGGTCGAAGCCCGGTGGCGCGCCCTTCGTCTGCATCGAGCCCTGGTATTCCATGGCGAGCCCGGAGGGCTGGGACGGCGACATCTTCGACAAGCCCGGTATCCTGACGCTCGACCCCGGCGCTTCGGAGAGCTTCGTCTGGTCGGTGACCGTCTGAACCCTCGCGGCCGGCCTCATCGGCGCGAGGCGACTTGATCCTGTCCGCACGCTCGTTCATAAGCGCCGCGTTCTTCAGGGAATGATCTTCCACAGCTTTTCGTCATCGGGAGTATGCCGGAATGAGCGATTTCGCGCCGCGCGTCCTGTCGGGCATCCAGCCGACCGGCAATCTTCATCTCGGCAATTATCTGGGCGCGATCAAAAAGTTCGTCGCCATGCAGGAGGAGATGCCCTGTCTCTTCTGCGTGGTCGATCTTCACGCGATCACGGCCAAGCTGGTGCAGGACGATCTGGCGAGCCAGACGCGCTCTATCGCGGCTGCGTATCTCGCCGCCGGGATCGATCCGGAGCGCGCGGTGATCTTCAACCAGAGCCGCGTCTCCGGCCACGCCGAACTCGCCTGGATCTTCAACTGCGTCGCCCGCATCGGCTGGATGAACCGGATGACCCAGTTCAAGGACAAGGCCGGAAAGGACCGGGAGAACGCCTCCCTCGGCCTTCTCGCCTATCCCTCGCTGATGGCGGCGGATATCCTCGTCTACCGCGCAACCCATGTGCCGGTCGGCGACGATCAGAAGCAGCATCTGGAACTGACCCGCGACATCGCCATCAAGTTCAACAATGACTTTTCCGACCGCATCGAGAAGACCGGCCTCGGCCGCGAGATCCAGATGGGCGACGAGGTCGTCCACGGCTATTTCCCGATCACCGACCCGATCATCGAAGGGCCGGCGACTCGCGTGATGAGCCTCAAGGACGGCTCGAAGAAGATGTCGAAGTCGGACCCGTCCGATCTCTCGCGCATCAATCTCACCGACGATGCCGACGCCATCGCGCGCAAGGTGAAGAAGGCGAAGACCGATCCCGATGCGCTTCCCTCGGAAGCGGCGGGCCTCGCGGGCCGTCCGGAGGCGGAGAATCTCGTCGGCATCTATGCCGCGCTGTCCGGCGAGACGCGCGATCAGGTGCTCGCCCAGTTCGGCGGCAAGCAATTCTCGGAATTCAAGCCTGCGCTCGTTGAGCTTGCGGTGACGGCGCTCGGCCCGGTGACGGGCGAGATGCGACGGCTCCTCGACGATCCGGGCCATATCGATGCCGTGCTCAAGGCGGGCGGAGACAAGGCCAACGAGATCGCCGCAAAGACGATGCGCGACGTCAAGGACATCATCGGCATGCTGCACGACTGATGGCGATGAGCGAAAAGACCGGCTTGCCCTTGGCCGGTAAGCCTGCCATCTAGCGAGTATGGTATCGAGACGCATAGGTCCCCGTGAAGGCGGCAAACGCAAGTTTCTGGCGATCATCGACGATACGCCGGAATGCCTGCGCGCCGCTGAATATGCCGCGTGGCGCGCAAAGACATCCGGCGGTGCAGCCGTCTTCCTCTACGTCGTTCGATCCGGCGAGTTCGAGGGGCAATGGCTCGGCGTCGAGGAGATCATGCGCGCCGAGGCGTTGGAAGAAGCGAGCACCCGGCTCGATCGGATCGCCGAAAATTTGCGCGTGAAGGTCGGCATCGAACCCGAGACATTGGTGCGCGAAGGCGAGGTCGTGCCCGAGATCGGCAAGGTGATCGAGGACGACAAGGAAATCGCCATTCTCGTTCTGGCGGCAGCCGACGGTAAGGAAGGTCCGGGCCCGTTGGTCATGGGCGCCGTGGGCAAAGGAGCCGGATATTCCATTCCCGTCACGATCATCCCGGCTTCGCTCGACGACGAGGAACTGGCGAGCCTGACCTGATCGCGGGCCGTGAGGTCGACGCGCCGGAGCACCGCTTGCACCGAGCGGGCATCGGCATTAAGTTTAGAACAATTCCAAAGAGCGCCGTCGTCCGTCTCAGGATCAATGGCGGCAAAAGGATCGAGCGATGTTCATCCAGACCGAAGTCACGCCGAATCCGGCGACCCTCAAATTCCTGCCCGGACGCGTCGTCCTGGAGCAGGGCACCGAAGAATTCACGACCATCGAGGAGGCGGCCCAGCGCTCTCCGCTTGCAGCTCGGCTTTTTGAAGTCGAGGGTGTGACGGGCGTGTTCTTCGGCTTCGATTTCGTGACCGTCACCAAGGATCGGGGCGATTGGGCTCATCTCAAGCCCGCGATCCTCGCCGGCCTGATGGAGCATTTCGTCGCCAACCGGCCGGTGATGGCGGAAACCTCGGCGGCCGATCATGAGCCGGGTGAGGAATTCTTCGACGAGGGTGACGAGGAAACGGTCGCGACCATCAAGGAGCTGATCGAGACGCGCGTTCGTCCGGCGGTTGCCCAGGATGGCGGCGACATCACCTTCCGCGGCTATCGCGATGGCACGGTCTATCTTAATATGCGTGGCGCCTGTTCGGGTTGCCCGTCCTCGACGGCAACCCTGAAGCACGGCATCCAGAACCTTCTGCGTCACTTCGTGCCCGAGGTCGAGGAAGTCGAAGCGGCCTGATTTCCGGCGGCTTCCATTTCCTCGATGCCTCAACCTGACGACCGCCTGATCCTTGCGATCGATACGGCCCTCGACGACTGTTCGGCGGCCGTTTTCGACGTGTTGGAGGATCGCCTTCTCGCCGCGCGCACCGAGCGGATCGTTCGAGGCCACGCGGAGCGTCTGCCGGCCGTGATCGATGCGGTGCTCGGCAAAGCCGGCTGCTCGTTTCCAGACATTTCCAAACTCGTCGTCACCATCGGGCCCGGATCGTTCACCGGCGTTCGCGTCGGTGTCGCGGCGGCGCGCGGTTATGCACTTGCTCTGGGGATCCCGGCACTCGGGATCACGACACTGGAAGCGATGGCGGCGGCTATTCGCCGTGACGCCCCGGTTCTGGCCGTTCACGATGCCAAGCGCGGCGAGGTTTATGCTGTCCTTATGTGCGCCGATGGCAGCGTTCTGAGATCCCCGGTAGCGATCGAACCAGATGCTCTTGCCGACTTCGTCTCGGCCTGTACCGGGCGCATACAGCTGACCGGATCGGGTGCCGCTATCGCGGCCGAGGTCCTCGGGGCGAGCCGCGCTGAAATCGTGAACGGCGACAGCGAAGTCGATATCGAGACCGTCGCGCGGCTCGCTGCCGCCGGCCGATATCTGCGGGACGTCAAGCCGCTCTACCTCAGAACAGCGGACGCCAAACCGCCCTCGCGTCCCTTCAGCCTTTTTGCCGATACAGCCTGAACGCAGCGGCATGTCGTGCCACGAACGCATATTATCCGAAGAGGCAATCCCGTCCGTTGGGCGGCTTCGTAGCTGCCGGTATTAAGCCTGTCGGATTTATCCTAAAATGCGGCTCTTGCAGACAAGTGCCTTTCGCGAACATTCTGTCAAAAGGAGACGGGGCGAATGGCGCAAGCTGACTGCCCGATCGAATCCGCCGGTCGAAAGGACGTGCGATGTACTGGATGCTGCCTTGGATTTGGTCCGTTTCATTCATGAACGGTTTGATTCAGCGTGGTGAAATCGTTGCGACTCCTCTCGCCGACGAGGATCTCGACGATGCGGCCCGGCTTCATGCCGAAGCCTTCCTTCAGCCGTGGTCGGGCGACGAGCTCGGCTCTCTCCTGTTCCAGAAGGGCTCTTTCGGCTTTGCCGCACGTCGGATCGGCGCGCCCGGTACGGCGCCGCTTGGTTTCGTGCTCGCCCGTTTGATCGAGGGGGAAGCAGAGATCTTGACGATCGCGGTGGCGAAAGAGGCGCGCGGTCGCGGGGTCGGTCGCCTTTTGATGGATACGGTTCTCGCCCATCTTCATGCCGAGCGCGCCAAGGTCATCCATCTCGAAGTCGACGAGACCAATACCGGCGCATTGGCACTTTATCGGGGCCTCCGCTTTGTGGAAGCAGGCCGCCGGCCGGCCTATTACGCACAGGCCGACGGCAAGCGTACCAGCGCGCTGACGCTCAGCCGCCAGCTCGATTGACGCGTTCACCGATGCTCCATTCCAAAAGCGCCGAGCGGCGATGATCGCAAAGCTTCGGATTGCATGGGTCATCGCCGCCCTCCTGGCGACGACCCTCGTTCTGCTTCCGGCTCAGGCGCTGGCCATGGCGTGTGGCTGGAAGCTCGCGAACCGCATTCCGATGGTCTGGCAGCGGGTTGCGGCGAAGGTGACGGGCATCCGCGTTCATGTTGCGGGCACGCCGTCCCGCGATCGCCCTTTGCTCCTCGTGTCGAACCATGTGTCCTGGGCGGATATCACCGTCCTCGGCTCGGTCCTTCCGCTCTCCTTCATCGCCAAGTCCGAGGTGAAGGATTGGCCGATCTTCGGCTGGCTCGCTATTTTACAGCGCACGGTTTTCGTGAAGCGGCAGGCGCGCGGGGAAACCGGCAAGCAGACGGACGCGATCGCGGAGCGCCTGACGGCCGGCGACGTGATGGTGCTCTTTGCCGAGGGGACGACCTCCGACGGCAACGAAATTCGCATCTATAAGACCGCGCTTTTCGGCGCGGCTCAGGCCTCCCTGAAGAATTCCGAGAGTGGGAGCGTTCAGATTCAGCCGGTCGTCATTGCCTATACCCATTCCCGTGGCTTTCCGCTCGGTCGCTCGGGGCGTCCTCTCGCCGCTTGGCCCGGCGATGTCGAGCTTCTTCCCCATCTCACCCGGTTTCTTATCGAAGGGCGTGTCGATGCGACGGTCGCGTTCGGCGAGCCGATCCGCTTTACGCCCCACAGCAATCGCAAGATCGTCGCAAAACAGTGCGAAGTGGAAGCGAGGCGCTTGCTTGCTGATGCCCTGGCGGGCAAGCTCGTCACGAGACGGCGCTGATGGCTTTCGGCCAGCGCGCCCCTGACGGCTTGCACGGCGAGGGACAACAAGACTAAGACGACCGGAAATCGAAGGATCGAACAGGGATTTGGATCGTTTTCGGCATTGTGCCCGTTGTGGGCTAGCAAGGCCGAGCACGGTCGAAAAGGCGATATGGAAGACGGCGCACTGACGACGAACGATCTCCGGGCAGAAACCGCGCAAGGAGGCGAGCCGGAAACGGCCCGCACGAATACGCGTAAGGTCTTCGTGAAGACCTATGGCTGCCAGATGAACGTCTACGATTCCCAGCGCATGGGCGATGCCCTGTCCGGCGAAGGCTATGAGCCGACATCGGTGATCGAGGAAGCCGACCTCGTCCTGCTCAACACCTGTCACATCCGGGAGAAGGCGGCCGAAAAGATCTATTCGGAACTCGGGCGTATCCGGGATCTGAAGGCCGAGCGCGCGACGCGCGGGCTTTCGACGCAAGTTGCGGTCGCCGGATGTGTTGCCCAGGCCGAGGGCCGCGAGATCATCGCCCGCGCGCCGGTCGTCGATCTCGTCATCGGGCCGCAGACCTATCATCGCCTGCCGCAGGCTCTTGCCCGCGCCGCTGGCGGCGAGAAAGTGGTCGAGACCGAATACGCCGTCGAGGACAAGTTCGAGGCGCTTCCACAATCAGAACGCCGCCAGATCAGGTCGCGCGGCGTCACGGCCTTCCTCACGGTTCAGGAAGGGTGCGACAAGTTCTGCACCTTCTGCGTCGTGCCCTACACGCGCGGTGCCGAGGTCTCGCGGCCTTTTGCCCAAATTATCGCCGAGGCGAGGTCCCTTGCCGAGGCCGGCGTCCGCGAGGTCACGCTGCTTGGTCAGAACGTCAATGCCTGGGACGGCGAGGACGAAGCCGGGCGCCCGATCGGTCTCGGCGGTCTACTTCATCGTCTCGCGGAGGTTCCCGGTATCGCACGGCTGCGTTACACGACCTCCCATCCGCGCGACATGGATGCCGAGCTGATCGCCGCCCATCGCGACCTGGCGAGCGTGATGCCCTATCTGCATCTGCCGGTGCAGTCGGGCTCCGACACGATCCTGAAGGCGATGAACCGCAGGCATACGGCGGACGATTATCTGCGGGTGCTCGACACGATCCGCGAGGCCCGGCCCGACATCGCGCTTTCCGGCGATTTCATCGTCGGCTTTCCGGGCGAGACGGATGCCGATTTCGAGGCAACGATGCGCCTCGTGCGCGAGGTGCGTTATGCCTCCGCCTTCACCTTCAAATATTCGCCGCGTCCCGGCACGCCCGGTGCAGAAATGGACGGCCATATCGCAGAGGCTGTGAAGGATGCTCGGCTTCAGGAGCTGAATGCGCTCCTGCGCGAGCATCAGGCAGAGTTCGCCGAAAGCCTTGTCGGCAAGTCCCTGAGCGTTCTCATCGAGAAGCCGGGCCGTCATCCCGGACAGATCGCGGGCCGCTCGCCCTACCTCCAGCCTGTCGTTCTGCCCGAGGGCATGGGGGCGATCGGCGACATCGTCGATGCGACCATCACGTCGACCGGTCCGAATTCGCTTCTCGCCGAGGGCATGACAAAACCCTCGGCAATTCCTACCTCTTCCTCCGAGGCTCCCACCATGAGGTCCGTTGCTTGAGCTACACCCGCGAAAAGTCAGATCGAACGGGCGCGTCCGACATGGCGCACATCCTGCTGACTTTCGAAGACAACCGTCTGGCCGGCGCCCTGTTCGGCCAGTTCGACGAGCATCTGGCGGTCATTGAACAGAAGCTGAAACTCGATGCGGCCGCGCGGGGCAATCAGGTGGAGATCCGCGGCGAGCCGATGGCCGCCGAACAGGCCCGCCGCACGCTGGAAAGCCTCTACGAGCGGCTTCAGTCCGGCGCCGAAATCGGTGTGAAGGATGTGGAAGGCGCGATCCGCATGGCCGTCGCCCTCGATGACCAGCTCGATCTGCCGACGCTCGAAACAAAGGGCCGGATGTCACTGGCGCAAATCTCGACGCGTCGCCGCACGATCCATGCACGCACGCCGACGCAGGACGCCTATATGCGCGCCCTCGACCGGGCGGAACTCGTCTTCGGCGTTGGTCCCGCAGGCACCGGCAAGACCTATCTCGCCGTCGCCCATGCCGCCATGCTGCTTGAACGCGGCGCGGTTGATCGAATCATTCTGTCGCGTCCCGCCGTCGAAGCCGGCGAACGGCTTGGCTTCCTGCCGGGCGACATGAAGGAGAAGGTCGATCCCTATCTCCGTCCGCTCTACGACGCGCTTTACGACATGATTCCGGCCGAAAAGGTGGAACGCGCGCTCGCCGCCGGTGCGATTGAAATCGCGCCGCTTGCCTTCATGCGCGGGCGCACGCTGTCGAACGCTGCCGTCATTCTGGACGAGGCCCAGAACACGACATCGATGCAGATGAAGATGTTTCTGACGCGGCTTGGCGAGAATGCGCGCATGGTGGTTACCGGTGATCCCTCCCAGGTCGATCTGCCGCCAGGCCAGGTCTCCGGTCTGGTCGAGGCTTTGCGGGTGCTCGACGGCGTCGACAAGATCGTCACGGTCCGCTTCAAGGCGGCCGATGTCGTACGCCATCCGCTGGTTCAGTCGATCGTCGAAGCCTATGAGGGCGATGCTGCCAGACGCGCGCCCACGAGCGCCAGCATCGAACGGCATCCACGCAAGTCCGCCGGCGAATGAGCGCCGCTCCTCATCCTATGACCGAGCCCGGTGACGATAGCGGAATGGCGGCAACAGCCGGGGAAACATGGGTGTCGCTTGCGCTCGCCATGGAGGACAAGCGCTGGGATACGGCGCTCGGCGATCCGGAGGCTTTCATCTCTAAAACGCTCGACGAGGTCGCGCTTCGCTTCGACTTTCCGGCCGATTTCGTGAGCGAACTTTCCGTCACGCTGTCGGACGACGAAACGGTTCGCGAGATCAATCGGGAATGGCGCGAGAAGGACAAACCGACCAATGTCCTGTCCTTCCCGATGGTCGAACTCGAACCCGGCGATCGGCCCGGTCCGCTCGTCGGCGATCTGATCCTCGCCTTCGAGACCTGCGAGCGGGAAGCGCTGAGCGAAGCGAAACCATTCGTGAATCACGCCCGCCATCTTCTGGTCCACGGTTTCCTGCATTGTCTCGGCTACGACCACATCGAGGACGACGAAGCCGAAGAGATGGAAGCCCTCGAGACATCCATTCTTGCAGGTTTCGGGATCCCGGACCCATATGACGTTGCGGATTTAGACCCTTCGCGCGATAATCGCGACGAGGGAAAGGCCGGTGTCGCATGAGGCCCAGCCGCCATGCCGACGAATTGACTTAACGATCAAACGAGAAATGAACACTTCCACGAATGCCACCGCGCAGTCCGGCACAGCCGGCGATCAAGGCGGAGATCAACACGCCGGGCCTCAAGCCGAGCCTGCTTCCGGCGAAGACCGAAGTCGGCCGCAAGGCGAGGCGAAGAGCCGCGACGGCTTCTTCTCCAACGTCTTGTGGCGATTTCGCCCGCGCATGCCCAAGCTCATGCGCGAGGATCTGACCCAGGCGCTCTCCCAGCCCAACGACGACGAGGACGGTGCCGACAACTTCTCGCCCGAGGAACGGGCGATGCTCAACAACATCCTGGCCCTGCGCGAGGTGCGAGTCGAGGACATCATGGTGCCGCGCGCCGATATTCAGGCGGCCGACATCAACATGACTCTCGGCGACCTGATGAAGCTGTTCGAGTCGAGCGGCCATTCGCGCATGCCGGTCTATGGCGAAAGCCTCGATGATCCGCGCGGGATGATTCACATCCGCGACGTGGTCGGCCATATCACCCGCGTCGCGCGGCCCGCTCGCGGCCGCAATGGCGGCGTTCACGGGCGGTCGAACGGGAACGGACATGCCAACGGCTCGTCCGGAACCAACGGCTCGGACAAGGACAAGAAGCCGAAATCCGGTCTCGACCTGCGCCAGATCAACCTCGCACGCACGGTCGAAAGCCTCGGCATCCTGCGCAAGGTTCTGTTCGTTCCACCGTCCATGCCCGCCTCGGACCTGATGGCCCGCATGCAGGCGACCCGAACGCAGATGGCCCTCGTCATCGACGAATATGGCGGCACCGACGGTCTCGTCTCGCTGGAAGACGTCATCGAGATGGTCGTCGGCAATATCGAGGACGAACATGACGACGAGGCCCCGATGATCCGTCTGGCGGGCGACGGCATCTATACCGCCGATGCCCGTGCCGGCCTCGATGAGGTCAAGGCGATGATCGGCGAGGATTTCGATGTGTCGGAATACGAGGAAGAGGCCGATACAATCGGCGGACTTCTCTTTTCCGAACTCGGGCGCGTGCCGACGCGCGGCGAGGTGGTTCAGGCCGTGCCGGGATTCGAGTTCCAGGTGCTCGAGGCTGATCCGAGGCGTGTCAAACGCGTCCGGATCGTGCGCTTCCGCCAGGGCGAGAAGCGTCGCCGTATCGTCGAAGGTCTCGCGGCGGCATCGTAATCGATGTCGCCCAGCTTGTTTCGCAAAAGCCCGGCGGCTTAAAAACGATCCGACCATGGCGATTCGTGCCATGGCTCGGACCCTTTAAGCGAAGCGGATCATCCTAGGTGATAGAACTTGGCTAGTGCCGGCGTCATGGAGAGGCGGTCGCTGTTCGACCGTCTGGCAGGCCGATTGATCCTCGCGTCCGGCTGGCGCCGCGCGCTGATCGCGCTCCTTGCCGGTGCCACCGCGACAGCCGCGCTTGCGCCGCTGGACTTTCCCTTCGCCGGTTTCATCGCCTTTCCGGTTCTTGTCTGGCTGCTGGATGGCGTTGGCGTCGATGTCGAGGCCGGACGCATCCGCCGTCTCGGCCAGCCTTTCATGATCGGCTGGCTCTTCGGCTTCGGCTATTTCGTTTCCGGCCTCTGGTGGCTCGGCGCAGCGCTCCTGGTGGATGCGGGCAGCTTTATCTGGTTTTTGCCGCTCGCCGTTCTCGGCCTGCCGGCGGTGCTGGCTATCTTCTTCGGCCTCGCGGCGGTCCTGTCACGCCTGTTCTGGTCGGATTCGGCCTGGCGCATTCTTGGTCTTGCCGCCTCGTTCGGCTTTGCCGAGTGGCTGCGCTCCTTCATCCTCACCGGCTTTCCGTGGAACGAGATCGGCTACATGGCGGCTAGCCATGCCGTCCTGATGCAAAGCGTCAGCGTGATCGGCGTTGGCGGCCTCACCGTTCTTGCCGTTCTCGTCTTCTCCGCGCCGGCTGTTCTCGTGGATCGTCGCGGCCGCTTGCCGGTCGTCGCGCTCGCCGTCCTCATCCTCATCTCAGATCTCGGCTACGGCATCTGGCGGCTCGAGACCAATGCGACCACGTTCAACCAGACCGTCGCGCTTCAGCTCGTCCAGCCGAACATTCTCCAGAGTCTCAAATGGGACCCGGAGATCGCCGAGAAGAATTTCGACAAGCTGATCGATCTGACGCTGTCGAAGGAGGCGTCGCCCGGATCGCCCGAGGGGAGGGGTGCCGGCCAGGAAAATGCGCCGCGCCGCCTGATCATCTGGCCCGAAACGGCCTTCCCCTTCGTGCTGACCGACCGGCCGGACGCGATCTCCCGTCTCGCCGATACGCTTTCGGCCGGCGAAACGCTGATCGCGGGCGCTGCCCGCGTCGATCGCTCGGAAGAGGGCCGGCAGCGCGTCTACAACACGATCTACGTCATCGACGACGAGGGGACGATAAAGAACGCCAGCGACAAGGTGCACCTCGTTCCCTTCGGCGAATATCTTCCCTTTCAGGATCTTCTGGAATCCTGGGGCATCTCGAACCTGGTCAACATGCCGGGCGGCTTTTCCGCAGGCCCCATGCTGGAGCCGGTGCCGCTGGAGGACGCGCCACCCTATCTGCCGCTCATCTGTTACGAGATCATCTTCCCGTCGGAAATCAAGGTCGGCGAGCCGGCACCCGGCTTCATTCTGAACGTCACGAACGACGCCTGGTACGGCGACACGCCCGGTCCCTACCAGCATCTGCGCATGGCGAATGTGACGGCCGTCGCGCTTGGCTTGCCGCTGGTGAGAAGCGCCAACACAGGCATCTCCGTCGTGACGGACGCATTCGGGCGCGAAATCGGAGGCCTTGGCCTTGGCGTCACCGGCAATCTCGTCGCCAGCCTGCCCGCGGAGACGGTCGTCACGATCTACCGGACCTATGGCGACCGCATTTTCTTCGTGCTGCTTCTCGTCTTCGCAGGCGTTTCTCTCGGCGCCAGACTGGCCCTGCGCCTCGGAAGACGCTAATCCCTCTGTCCATGAAGGGCGGGACGTTTTGACGATACTTTCATGCTGACGATCGCGGCGGAAGCGCTGAGTGTCGGGCGCGGCCGGACGGTTGCCGCCGGTCCGCTGGACTTTTCGCTCTCGGCAGGCGAGGGGCTTGTCGTCACGGGTCCCAACGGCGCGGGGAAATCGACGCTCCTGCGCACGCTCGCAGGCCTTCTTCATCCCTTGAGCGGCCGCATCCATCTTGAGGGCGCGCTGGCCGCGGATGGCGAGGACGCCCGCTCGATCGCCGAGATCGCCCATTATGTCGGCCACCGCAATGCCATGAAGCCCGGCATTTCCGTCGGCCGCAATCTCGATTTCTGGCGCAAGACCCTGCGGCTCGCAGGCGATGGTGTCGAAAATGCGGAGGCGCTCTCGGCCGTCGGCCTTCCGGATCTGAGCGCGCTTCCGTTCGGCTATCTCTCCGCCGGCCAGCAGCGCCGCGCCTCGCTCGCGCGCCTCCTCGTCGCACCGCGCGATGTCTGGGTGCTCGACGAGCCGACCGCTGCGCTCGACGCCGAAGCGCAGGTTCTCTTCGGCAGGCTGATGGAGCGGTATCTCGCGGCGGGCGGCGTCGTCATCGCGGCTACCCATCAGCCGCTCGGTCTTGAAAGTGCCAAGCGTCTCGATCTCGCAAAGACATCAAGCAAGGCGCTGCCAGCTCCCTCCGCCATGCTGAGCGAGGACGAACTCGCCGAAGCGGAGGGCTGGCTGTGAGATCGCTTTCGGCCCTTTATGTCCGGGATCTGAGGCTTGCCATCTCCGGCGGTGGCGGCGCGATGATCGGCGTCATCTTCTTTCTCGCCGTCATTGCGACGGTCCCGTTCGGGATCGGCCCGGACCTCAATTTGCTGTCGCGGATCGGTCCTGCGATTCTCTGGATCGGCGCGCTGCTCTCGACGCTTCTCACCCTCGATCGCCTGTTTCAGGCCGATCGCGACGACGGAACTCTCGACCTCCTCATCATGGGTCAGACGCCCATGGTGGCGGTGGTGTTTGCCAAATGCGCTGCGCTCTGGACCGCGAGCGGCCTCCCGCTCGTGGTCGCTGCGCCGTTTCTCGGCCTGTTCCTGGCGATGGAGCCGGATGCCATTGCAGCGGCGACGCTGACGCTCCTCGTCGGAACGCCGGCCATCACGTTTATCGGTGCCGTCGGTGCCGCCGTTGCCGTCGCGCTTCCACGCGGCGGGCTTCTCGTGTCGGTGCTGGTGTTGCCGCTGGCGATCCCGGTGCTGATCTTCGGCGTCTCGGCGAGCTACGGCGCGGTGAACGAGCCCGACCCGTTCCTTTCGCCTTTCCTCATCCTCAGCGCGCTGACACTGTTTTTCGGCACTCTGGGCCCGGTTGCTGCGGGTGCCGCGCTCAGGGCCAGCGCCGACTGAACCATCAATACCGCCCGCGTCCGCCCATCTTCATAATGCGCATGACGATGAAGATCGGTACGACGATCACCGCGCCCAGCAGGAAATAGGTGATGACGTTGTCGATCGAGCCAAATGCGACATTGACGACGCGGTTGAAGGTGTCGACGAACCAGTTGACCACGCTTCTCGGCGAGATTTCGAACCAGGACAGAAGCAGGCCGACGAAGATCGACATGAGAATGAGGCGGATGCCGACGCCCAGCGGCGAGCCGCCGAGGAAGCGCTCCACACGGTGGGAAACGCGGCCTCTGCCATAGCGTGAGCCATCGTCGTGATCGGAAATTTCTCGCATCGGTCTCGCTTTGCTCATGCCGGTGTGGTTTGACGCTGGCCAGGATATAGGAAGCGGGCTTGGCGAAATTCAGCCCATTTGTTGCAAACGACTTCGAAATGCCGCGAACACCGCCGATATGAGGTGGTGATACGCATTGAAGAGCGAAGAGAATTCATTCATGGCCGATCGCATCATAGAACGCGGGCCGGGCAACCCGGCGAAGAAGGAGATGAATCCGCTCCTCAAATTCGCGCTGGAGCTGGGGCCCCTTGTGGTTTTCTTTTTCGCCAACAATCGCGGCGAGCAATTGGCGAAGACCTTTCCAGTGCTTCAGGAACTCGGCGGTCCGCTCTTCATCGCGACGGCGCTCTTCATGGCGGCGCTGGCGATCTCGCTCGCCGTTTCCTACGCCATTCAGAGAACCCTGCCGATGATGCCCCTCGTTTCGGGCATCGTCGTTCTCGTCTTCGGTGGGCTGACCCTCTACCTGCAGGACGAGACCTTCATCAAGATGAAGCCGACCATCGTCAACGGGCTTTTCGCGGCCATTCTCCTGGGCGGCCTCTTCTTCCGCAAATCGCTTCTCGGCTATGTGTTCGATCAGGCGTTCAAGCTGGATGCCGAGGGCTGGCGCAAGCTGACGCTCAACTGGGGCCTGTTCTTCATCTTCCTCGCCGTTCTCAATGAGGTCGTCTGGCGCAATTTCTCGACCGATTTCTGGGTTGGCTTCAAGGTCTGGGCGACGATGCCGATAACCATCATCTTCATGCTGACCCAGTACCCGCTCATCAAGAAGCATTCGCTGGAGCCGATGGGCAAGGATAAGCAGTAGACGCATGCGATCCGGCTGCCCTCGCGGTATTGCCAATCGCGTCGGTCGTTTCGATATCCGGGGTCAGCGATACACCAATCGAGGACCCGACCCATGGATATCCAGCGCCTTCTCTCCGATTTCCTCGGCAGCCAGACGCAGGGCTCGTCGTCCCACCGCAATCCTTGTCGCGCGGGTGACGTGCCAAAGGGCGGCAGCTCGGGCGGCTCGCTGATCGATCAGGTCGGCGGTATGCTGCAGGGGCGGGGTGGCTCCATGGTGACGAGCGCGGTCGTCGGCGGGCTTGCGTCCCAGCTCTTCAAGAAGAAGCGCGCAAAGTCCTTCGGCGGCAGCGCGCTAAAGCTTGGCGGCGCCGCGCTCGTCGCGGGGCTCGCCTATAAGGCCTATCAGAATTACCAGACGAAATCCGGCGCCACCGCGCTGCCCGGCGCAGAACCTGTGCAAAGCCTTCCATCCACACAAAGTCCCGATGAGGTGCCTGAACCCCACGGCACCGCCTTCATGCCATCGGGCGAGGAGGACGACCGCGCCCGGCTGATGCTCTCGGCTATGATCGCCGCCGCCAAGGCCGACGGCTATATCGATGCCGACGAGGAAAAGGCGATCTTCGGCAAGATCGATGACATGGAAATGGCGAGCGACGAAAAGGCCCTCGTCATGGACGAACTTCGCCGCCCGAAAACGGTGGACGATCTCGCCGCCGAAGCGAAGACCCCCGAAGTCGCCATGGAAATCTATACAGTCTCGGTGTTGGCGATCGACGCCGACCACCCGGCAGAGCGCGCCTATCTCGATCTCCTCGCCGCGCGGCTGGAACTGCCCGCCGAACTTGCCCACGAGATCCGGGAGACAGCCGGCGCGGAATAGTGAATCCTCGGATCACAGTCCGCAATATGACCTTCGGGAGGACGCAGAAGGCCATCCATCAGATGGCTTCATGACCGAGTCGCGCGAGATGAGGCGAAGCGTCCTCCAGCGTGTGGTAACCCGTTCGATCGCTTCGCGGTGACGGTTTTCACGAACGCGTCTGTGCGGTGTGTTTTCATGAGAAAGCCGGCTGCATGAGCCGGACGCCCTGTCATACCAAGGGGCATATGAAGCCAACGGTTTCAAAGGTCCGCCGGGAGCCCGAACGGCGCCTGAGCCAAACGCCGGACAAATGCTGGCAGCGGCAGTTTACGCCCGCCAGTTATTTCAGCCTGATGCCCGCATCGCGGGAAGCAAAGCTCCTTCGGTCGCCGCCCGGCAATCCTGCACGCCTGCGCCTTTATGAGACGCTCGCAAAACGCGCCGAAAAAAGATCGACGTCGTAAACTTGTGTCAGAATCGCGCCTTTCTTCCGTCTCGAGCACGGCGTTTCGCCAATGTCTCCAGCGCAGGTCAGCGACTCTGAATTGAACTCCACATCTAAAGCCATCATAAAATAAGGCATTTTTAACAAATAAAAAATATAAGCAAAGCGAATTAGAAACCTCAAAATTCACACGTTTAAGTCGTTATGCGCGTAAGAGGACGTGAGCCATGCGCCTGAGAGATATCCCCGTTGGCATCCGTTTGGCTGCAACGCTTTTAATACCCGCCGCACTCCTCATCTTCGTGGCACAATCGGATTTGCGTGCTTCTTGGACGCGTTATCACCACATGTACGATCTTCGTGACGCGACTATGGAGATCGAAATTGTCGCAAACCTCATCCACGCGCTGCAGGTCGAGCGCGGGACGACGGCAGCTTTCATCGGCAGCGGCGGGACACAGATGGGTGAGGCGATGCAAAAGGCGCGTGTCGTCACTCACGAAGTCCACGAGGATTTCGAGAATTCCGAGCACGCAATCGAAAAGGTCGGCGATCAATACGCCGCGCCCCTGATGGCGCGCATAGACCCGATGACACATGACGGAATGGAGAAAATCCGGGCCCGGATCGATGCGTCGACCATTACGGCAGCGGAAAGCTTTAAATTCTATACCGACCTCATTGATGGTTTGACCGCCCTTTCTGTCTCCCTTCATCACGCTATCGACGAAATGAAGATCGCGGCGCCGCTTGCGGATTTCACCCTGCTCTTGAAGGCCAAAGAGTTTGCCGGGCAGGAACGGGGCCTCGGCGCAGGTGCGATCAGCGCCGCCCGCTTTTCGCCGGATCAATATTTCCGTTTCATTGAAATGGGCGGCAAAGAGGATGCACTGATAGACCTCTACTACCAAGGTGTCGGTCCAGAAACAGCCGATGACGCCCGAAGGCGACTTGAAACTTCGCGAACGGCTATGATCGCCCTGCGGCGGGAGATGGTTGCAAATGGTCGATACACGGATTTGTCGACACAAAATGCAGCCAAGTGGTTTGAAATCGCAACAAACCGTATCAACGTTATGCGACAGCTTTCCGAAGAAACAATCCACCGCATCGAAGCGAGCGCTGTTGCTTTGGGTAATCAGGCCTATGCTGAATTTGTCAAGCTTGCTGTGATCGTTGTCTGTCTCACGCTCGTCGTCGCCGCCGTGACCCTGGTTCTTGCCCGCTCGATTTCGCGTCCAATACAGGCCCTGACGGACAGCTTGAAGGCTTTGCTGCAGGGAAGCGCGGAGATGCGCGGTATCGACGATACGAGACGGGATGAGCTCGGCGAAATGGCGCGGACCGTTCGCGGCATCATCGTCCAGACCGAAGAGCGCGCCATCAAGGAACGGGACGAGGAAGCCGCGCGGGTCGCAGAGCGCGACCGCGTCAGAGCCGCGAACGAGGCCGAAAGGGCAGAGACCGCAGCTGCATCACTGCTGGCCGTCGAAGAGCTCGGAACGGCGTTGAAGCGCCTCTCGGAAGGCGATCTCAGCTATCGCATCAAGACCCGGTTCGCCGATACGTTCGAGCCTTTGCGCGAGAACTTCAATCGCTCGCTCGCCTCGCTCGACGACGCCGTGAAGGCGGTTGCCGAGGTGTCCGGTTCGCTGCGTGGCAATACCAGCGAATTGCAGATGGCCTCTGACGATCTTTCCCGGCGCACCGAACAACAGGCCGCAGCCCTGGAACAAACGGCGGCAGCGCTGAGCGAGGTTTCTCAAACGGTGGCAAGCAGCACGAAGCGAGCCGAGTTGGCGGGAGGCATCGTCGCCAAGGCCGCGAAGGAAACCCAAAGCTCGAATGCCGTCGTCAAGGAGACTGTCGCGGCGATCCGGGCCATCGCGGCCTCCTCGGAAGAGATCACCCGCTTCGTCGGCGTCATCGACGAGATTGCCTTCCAGACCAATCTTCTGGCGCTGAACGCCGGCGTCGAAGCCGCTCGAGCCGGGGAGAGCGGCAAGGGGTTCGCCGTCGTCGCCAGCGAAGTGCGAGAACTCGCCCAGCGCTCGGTCGGTGCCGCCAAGCAGATCAAGGAACTGGCCGCCCGTTCCGTGACCGAGGTGGACAACGGTGTTGCTCTGTCTGAACAGACCGGGGTGTCGCTCGAATCCATCCTGCAGCAGATCGAGACGGTCCATCGGGAGATGCAGGCGATGATATCCTCGGCACAGTCGCAATCGAGTGCGATCGCGGAGGTCAATCAGGCAATTCTTCAAATGGATATGACCACCCAGCAGAACGCTGCGATGGTCGAGCAGTCGACCGCTGCCACCACCAATCTTTCCGAGCAGGCGCATACGCTCGATGCCAAGGTGGCCGGTTTCATCCTGTCCGGCAGCCAGCGAGTCGGCTACAACCTCGCCGCTTGAGGTTGGAGCGGATATCGGTCGGTGAAGCAGGCCTTTGCTTCACCGCCAATTTCGCGAAAACCATGAGAGATGATCGCGATTGCATTGGCTTGCCCGCCCGTTTGGATCGTGTCTCACTGTGTCGTGGAGCTGACGTGGCCTGCCCCTACCGGGTGGTCCGGGGTGAATCTTAGTGCATTGTCGGCCTCTGCGCCACGGCTGGCGTGGTCGGCGACGCCGGTCCGTTAAGCGGCGCCGGCCATTGAACGGCTTCTGGAGCCGGCGGCCGGTACCCGAGCGATGAATGCGGACGTGCCGTGTTGTAGTGGTGGCGCCAGCTTTCGATCACGATTTTAGCCTCGGCGAGTGAGTAGAAGATCTCACCGTTCAGAAGCTCGTCCCGGAGCTTGGAATTGAAGCTCTCGCAATAGCCGTTCTCCCACGGATTGCCGGGCTCGATGAACGCCGTCTTCGAACCGACCGCGACGATCCATTCCCTGACCGCTTTCGCGATGAACTCCGGGCCATTGTCCGACCTCACATGTCCGGGCGGACCACGCAGAATGAACAAGTCCGTCAGGACATCAATGACGTTGATCGAGTTCAGCTTCCGATCGATCCGGATCGCCAGGCTTTCACGGGTGAACTCGTCGATAACATTCAGCATGCGGAACTTCCTTCCGTCATGTGTCCGGCTTTCCACGAAGTCATAGGACCAGACATGGTTGGGATACTCCGGTCGCAGACGGATGCACGATCCGTCATTCAGCCAGAGCCGGCCTCTCTTCGGTTGCTTCTGTGGGACTTTGAGCCCTTCC